>DASQBH010000634.1:0-9576 GCA_035635315.1 Longimicrobium sp. | reverse complement strand
GCGGGAGTGCGAGAGTGCGAGAGTGCGAGAGTGCGAGAGTGCGAGAGTGCGAGAGTGCGAGAGTGCGAGAGTGCGAGGGTGATGGAGTACGCGCAGTGGCGGGTATGGATTGATTGTGTATTCGCGCGCACTACATTATTATGGTATCAAGGTCAGGAGCACCCGCGGGAGGGCACGATGAAGAGAAAAGGCCAGGGCTCCCCGCCCGACGATCCAGAGCAGCCGCTGGAGGAGCAGGTGTACGAGAGCGATCCGGTTCAGCCCTTTGTGGCGCGTGAGCGGCCGCGTGTGGCGTACCGCGGCAGAACCCCGCCCGCGGCGGCAGCCGCGCGGGCCATCATGGCGGCGGCGTTCATCCAGCGCTACTCCAGCCTCCTGGAGCGGCTGGGACAGACCGCCTCCGACGAGGCCATCGCCCAGGCTTTGGGCGCGCCCGACGAAGTGGGCGGGCTGGCGGCGCTGCTGGCCGAGGTGGGTCCGGCCACCCCGCCGGCCGTCGATCCACTGGCGCCGGCGCGCGCGCGTGGCGCACAGGCCAAGGGCGAGCTTCTGCAGCAGGCCGGCGGAGCCCTGCGCCTTGGCGAGGTGGCACAGCGGCTGGGGGTAACCTCACAGGCGGTGCACGCGCGCCTCAAGCGGGGCACGCTGCTGGCCGTGCCCCAGGCCAACGGCGAGTGGCTGTACCCCGCCTGCCAGTTCGGCCCCGACGGCGCGCTTCCGGGGCTGGGCGCCGTGCTGCAGGCATTCGCCGTCCGCTCGCCCTGGACCCAGCTCTCCGTGCTGCTGGCGCCCGCACAGGCGCTCGGCGGGCGCACGCCCCTGCAGGCGCTGCAGCAGGGTGAGCCCGAAGCGGCTGCACAGGCGGTGTCCACGTACGGCGAGCAGGTGGCGTGAGCGGCGCGACGGCCCCGGGCGACGGACCCGGCCCTCCGCCGCTTCCGCCGGCAGACCTGCACGCGCGCAGGCTGCCCCTCCACACGGTGGAGCGGGACTGGCGCTTCTGGCGCATTCACCCCGCCGGACTGTCGCCGCTCTTCTTCGGCCCCGCGAAGGGATTGCCGCCACGCGGGCGATGGGACGCGCCAGACGGCGCGTTCCGCGTCTGTTACCTTGCGGAGCACTCCTTTGCAGCCTTCGCGGAATGCTTTCTCCGCGAGACGGCGACCATTCTGTTGCAGACGGAAGACCTGCAGGGGCGCGCGCTGACCCGTGTCCACGTGGGGTCGCCGCTGCGGCTGGTGACCATGCACGGCCACGGCCTGCACGCCGTAGGTGCCACCGCCGCGTCGTGCATGGGAGACTATGCCGTGTCGCGCGCGTGGGCCGCGGCGCTGCACGGCCACCCCGAGGCGCCCGACGGCATTCGCTACCGCGCGCGCCACGACGACGACGGCTTCGCGATCGCGCTGTTCGACCGGGCAAAGCGCAAGGTGAAGGACGGAAACAGCGCCCCCCTCACCGATCCCTCCAACCTCGGGTACCTGGCCGAATGCCTGGACCGGTACGGGATGGGATTGATCTGACGCGCTCGCCGGAACACGAAGCGCGGAAAACACGGAGGCGCGGAGATGATCTCTCCGCGCCTCCGTGTTTCGCATCGATCCGCTTCGTCTCGACGGTCAGCTGGGCAGCTCACGGATGCCCAGGACGCCCATCTGCCGCGCCTTCGATCCCCCGCGGTGGGAGAAGAAGTCCGGCTCGCCGCAGCGGGTGCAGTGGCTGGAGACGCTCACCTGCTCCGCCGGCAGCCCCATCCCCAGCGCCCGCTCGGCGATGGCGGCGCGGACGTCGATCGGCGTGTTCTCAGTCGGGACGGGGAGGTGCGGATTGATGGCGGCGTGCACCTCGGGCCCCACCTCGTAGCACACGCCGCAGATGGACGGGCCGCAGTGCAGCCAGAGCCGCTCCGGCGCGCTCTGCCAGCTCTCCACGATGCGGTTGATGGCGCGCTCCACGATCCCCGCCGCCGTCCCCCGCCACCCCGCGTGGACCAGCGCGACCACGCGCGTCTCCGGATCGACGACCGACACCGGCGTGCAGTCGGCCACGCCGACGGACAGGAGCACGCACGCCCGGTCCGTGACGTGGCCGTCGAAGCCGTCCATCACCAGGATGCCGGGCGAGCCTGCGTCGCGGTGGATCCAGATGTCGGCCCCGTGCACCTGCCGCGCGTGCACGGCCGTGCTCATCTCCGCCGCGGCGACCAGCGCGCGCCAGCGGTCCAGCGCCCGCCCCACCGGCTGCGCGCCGGAAAGGCCCAGGTCGAAGGGCTCGTCCCCGCTCCCCCGCCCCGTGGTGCCCTGCGCCAGCCAGGGGAACCGCGCCTCCCACTCCGGCTGCACCCACAGCGGCACGCCGCCGGGCGAAAGCCGCTCGGCGACGGTGCGTACCTCCATGGTGGTGGACACCTACGGCATCCTCGCCTCCGTCGGCCCCTCGGGCGCCGGCGGCGAAGCGGGCTGCGGCGAGGAGGGGAGCGAGAGGCGAGTGAAGTCGTCGCCCACGCGCGTCTTGCCCTCCAGCGCGTCCACGCGGCGCTGCAGCTCCTCCACCTCGCGCAGCACCGCCTCGAACTCGCGGCGGGGGACAAAGTCCAGCCGGTCGCGCACGTCGCCCACCGTCTCCTGCGCGCGGTGCAGGGCGTCACCCAGGAAGTGCTTGGCGCGCTCGGGGCTCAGGTCGCCACGCGAGCCGGCCTCCTGGATCGTCTCCTCGATGGCCTCCTTGAAGGCCGTCAGCACCCCGATCCCCGAGCGCAGCCCCTCGCCGATGGACGGCAGCTTGCGGCCGCCGCCCTGTCCTTCGTCGCTCATCGCTCCGTCTCCATCATCCGTCGATCCGCCCGTCACTGCGCGGGCTTGATGAACATCTGCCGGGCCGCGTCGTCCACCTCGGCGGCGTCGGCGCGGCTGTCGGCGCGGCGGATGTCGGCGCCCAGCGCGCGCAGCCGCTCGTCGATGCGCTCGTACCCGCGCTCGATCTGCCCCACGTTGAAGATCTCGCTGCGCCCGTCCGCCCCCAGCGCCGCGATCAGCAGCGCCATCCCCGCGCGGATGTCGGGGCTCTCCACGATGGCGCCGTGCAGCTGCGACGGGCCGATCACCAGCACCCGGTGCGGGTCGCAGAGGACCAGGCGCGCGCCCATGCCCACCAGCTTGTCGGCAAAGAACATCCGCGACTCGAACATCTTCTCGTGCACCAGGATGTTGCCGTGCGCCTGCGTGGCCGTCACCAGCGCGATGGAGGTGAGGTCCGCGGGGAACGCGGGCCACGGGCCGTCGTCCACCTTGCTGATGTGGCCGCCCATGTCCAGCGTGACGTGCATCTCCTGGTTGCCGGGGATGAACAGGTCGTTCCCCCGCACCTGCACCTCCAGCCCCAGTCGCCCGAAGCCGATGAGCGTGCTGTCCAGGTGCTCCGGCGCCGCGTCCTCGATGGTCAGCTCACCCTTCGTCACCGCGGCCAGGCCGATGAACGAGCCCACCTCGATGTGGTCGGCGGTGATGCGCGTGCGGCAGCCCGACAGCCGCTGGCGTCCCTGGATGCGCAGCGTTCCCGTGCCGATGCCGTCGATCTCGCACCCCATCTTTACCAGCATGTGGCACAGGTCCTGGACGTGCGGCTCGGCGGCGGAGTTGCGGATGACCGTCTCGCCGTCGGCCAGCGCGGCGGCCATCACGGCGTTCTCGGTGGCGGTCACGCTGGGCTCGTCCAGGAACATGTTCGCCCCCCGCAGCCGCCCGTCCACCTTGAGCCGCCAGACGCCCTCTTCCTCGATGACCTCCGCGCCCAGCTTCTTGAGCGCGAGGAAGTGCGTGTCCACGCGGCGGCGGCCGATCACGTCGCCGCCCGGCGGAGGCAGCGTCATTCCGCCCGCGCGGGCCAGCATGGGGCCGGCGAGAAGGATGGACGCGCGGATGCGGGCGGCGGCGCCGGCGTCCAGCTGGGTCACCCCCACGTTGGCGGCGCGCACGCGCACCTCGTTGGGGCCGGTCCACTCCGTCTCGGCCCCCAGCACCTCCAGCAGGTTGATGAGCGTGAGCACGTCCTTGATCCGCGGGACGTTCTCCAGGAAGACGTCCTCCTCGGTCAGGAGGGTGGCCGCCAGCATGGGCAGGGCGGCGTTCTTGTTGCCGTTGGGACGAATGGTCCCCTTGATCCGGTTGCCACCGTGAACGATGAACTTGGGCACTCGGGTCTCCGACTTTCGTTCTGGATTGTTTGGGGATCACGCCCGGCGTCCGGTCGAGGAGCCGCACGCGCCGCTGGGGGGATCGCGCGGACCCCTCGCGCAAGAGTCGTGCGCGGCACCCCCACCCCTGCGGCCGGTGGCGGCAGATGCGCCGCGCGTCTCCGCCCACCCGCGCCGGAGGGGCCCAAACGCCGCGCCGCGCCTTGCTTGACACCGTTTCCGCGCGGGGCGTAAGATTGCCGCGACGTCCACACCCCGACTCCACCGCGAGGCCGCCCGTGCAGCTTCTGATTGCCGTCATCAACCAGGAAGAGCGGATGGAGGAGATCCTCTCCGGCTTTCTGGAGATCGGCATCACCGGCGCCACCCTCATCAACACCGAGGGGATGGGGCGGCTGCTGGCCTCGGAGATCCCCATCTTTGCCGGGCTGCAGGCGCTGGCCGGGCGCACGCGGCCGCGCAACCAGACGCTGTTCAGCGTGATGGACGACGACAAGGTGGACCGGGCGCTGGCGCTGCTGCAGGAGGTGTGCGGCGACTTTGCCCAACCCGCGACGGGGATCGTGGTCACGCTGCCGGTGAACCGCGTGCTGGGCCTCAAGGCGGAGCTGGCGGACGGGTGACGGCGGACTGGGGGACGCGGGTGCGGCTGCGGATCGAGCAGTTCGCGCCCGCGCTGTGTCGGATCGACACCAACCTGACGCGCATCGTCCGGGCGCAGGCGGACGCGGCGGCGGAGGGCGTCGGCCTCCTGGTCACCCCAGAGCTGTCGATGACGGGCTACGACGTGCGCGACGCCGTCCACACGCTCGCCGCGGTGGAATCGGACGCACCGCATCCCGGACTGGATGCCGGACCGGACGTGGTGGTGGGGACGATCGAGCGCGACGCGGGGTTCATCCCGTACAACGCGGCGCTGCACCTGCGCGGCGGGCGCGTGCTGCACCGGCATCGCAAGGTCTACCTGCCGACCTACGGGATGTTCGACGAGGGCCGCTGGTTCGGCCGGGGCGGCGGGGTGCGGGCGTACGACGCGGGCGGCGGATGGCGGGTCGGCCTGCTGGTGTGCGAGGACCTGTGGCACCCCGCGCTCGCCTGGCTGCTGGCCGCGCAGGGCGCCAACCTCCTCGTCGTCCAGTCCGCCGCGGCGGGGCGCGGGGTGGTCGCCGGCGGCGCGGCGGGCGGGCGGTTCGCCTCGTGGGACGCGTGGGAGCACCTGGCGCGCGCGGCGGCCATCGCGTACGGCGCCTACGTGGCGCTGGCGAACCGCGTGGGGGTGGAGGGCCCGCTCTGCTTCGCCGGCGGATCGATGATCATCGCCCCCGACGGCGCGGTGCTGGCGCGGGCGGACGACCTGCGCGAGGACCGCATCGACGCCGAGCTGTCGCTGGATGCCGTGGCCGCCGCGCGCCGCCCGTACGCCCACGCCCGCGACGACGACCCGCGCCTGGTCGCCCGCGAGCTGGCGCGGCTGCTGGGGGATGGATGACGGGCGGCGCGCGCAACGCCGACCGCGTCGCGGAGGTGATCGGCGCGGTGGCGCGGCAGGCGCTGGCGGACCGCGGCGTGACGCGGATCGCGGTGCTGGACGACGGCGGCCCGGAGGCGAAGCTGGCCACGTCCATCCTCCGCGGCGAACTGGGCGAGGACGCGGTGATCTCCGTCGGCGCGGTGGATGTCGATCTCCAGCCGCTGGTCGGCGGATCGGCGGCGGGCGGGCGGCGGGTGGAGGAGGAGGCGCGGCGGATGCGGGCGCGGCTGACGGACGACGCGCTCCCCGCGCATCCCGCGAACAAGACGGCGCTGCTGCTGGGCGGCGAGCTGCCGCCGGAGCCGCTGCTGCCGCTGGGCGACCTGTGGGCCACGGACGTGCTCGCCCTCGCCGGCGGCTGGTCCGCTTCGCCCGAGATCGAAGCGCTGGCGCGGGACGCGGGCGGCATCGAGGCGCTGGACGGCGCGCTGCGGCGGCTGATCGACGGGCGCGACGCATCCGCCCTGGACGCGGTTTCGCCGCAAGTCGCGGAGCGTCTCAGGACGATGCTGGCGAGGGGGAGCGCGGCGCGGCGGTATCCGCACGTCGTTCCCAAGCTGGGCGGGCGGACGCTTTTTGCGGATCTGTACGAATGATTCTCAACTTCATCAACACAGAAGGACCCGTGGGCAACGTACCGCTCCTCCTCATCCAGCTCCCCGTGCAGAGCGGCTTCGAGCGCTGGGTGGACGTGGCCGCCGACGTGGCGACCATCGTCATCGCCCTGGCCATCATCGTCATCGGCATCGTGGCGATCTACGGCGCGCTCAAGGTGCGCGGGATGATCAAGCGCATCCGCGGCGACTTCGACCCCGCCATCCGCAACCTCACCGCGGCCAGCGAGCAGGCGAAGGCGATCAGCGGCACCCTGCGCAGGAACGTGGACGAGCTCAGCGGCACCGTGAGCCAGACCAACGACAAGGTGCGGCGGGCCACCGAAGCGGCCGAAGCGCGCATCGGCGAGCTGAACGCGCTGCTGGGCGTGGTGCAGCGCGAGGCGGAGGACATTTTCGTGCGCACCGCCTCAGCGGTCCGGGGCGTGCAGGTAGGGGCGGGCGCGCTGCGGGCCGCCGCCCGGGGCCGCGGGGACGAGGACTACGACGGGGAGCTGGACGACCTGCTGGACGACGACACGATGGACGGGGCGGATCGAGGTCCGCAGATCCACGTGACCCGGACGCGCCGCACCGGCCGCGACATCCTGGACGACTGACGCACCGACGGGGGCACACCGATGGCCCGACAGGACACCAACGACTTCCTTACCGCGTTCGCCATCGGCGCGGCGCTGGGCGTGGGCGCCACGCTGCTGCTGCGGCCGGAAAAGCCCAACCCGCGCAAGCAGCTGCAGAAGCGGCTGAAGCCGCACGTGCGCAAGCTGCGCAAGAGCGCCGCGAAGTCGCGCAAGGCCGGCCGCATCGCCCCGCGCGCCCCCGCGGCGGAGGGGATGGAGGACGACGCCATCCGCGCCGGCCGCGAGCTGCTGGCCGAGTTTCGCGGCGAGGTGCAGCGCATCCTGGAAGAAGCCCGCGACGAGCTGCGCGAGCTGTCCGCCGATCGTCCGCGCCGCCCGCGTGGCGACGACGCCGAGCTGGAGGGCTGAAGCGCGTGCTCGCCGCCGTCTGCCTGGCCGTCGCCGCGGTGTTCCTGCTCCCGGAGCAGGCGTGGGCGTGGGGCCCGGCCACGCACGTCTACCTGGGCTCGGCGCTCCTGGACTCGCTGCACCTGGTGCCCGAGGCGGTGCGCGCACTGGTCTCCGCGCACCCGTTCGACTTCCTTTACGGCAACCTGGCCGCGGACATCTCGCTGGCCAAGAAGTACGTGCCCGAGGGGCGCCACTGCCACCACTGGCACATCGGCGAAGAGATCCATTCCAAAGCGCCCAACGACCGGCTCAAATCCATGTCGCTGGGCTACCTGTGCCACCTGGCCGCCGACACCATCGCGCACAACTGGTTCATCCCCCGGCAGCTGGTGCTCACCTCGTCCACGTCGGGGGTGGGGCACTCGTACTGGGAGGCGCGCATGGACACGCACCTGGACGAGCGCTACCGCCGGCTGGCGCGGCACGTGGTGATGGAGCACGACCACCGCGAGGCCGACGCGCTGTTCGACCAGGTGCTCAGCCACACGCTCTTCACCTTCCGGACCAACCGCCGCATCTTTCGGGGGATGATCCGGTTCCAGGACAGCGAGCGCTGGCAGTCGGTGTTCGGCACCATGGTGGCGCGGTCGCGGTGGGACCTGTCTGACGAGGCGGTGGTGGGGTACCTGGAGCGCTCGTTCGACTACGTAGTCGACTACCTGGACCGCCGCGGCGAGGCGATCTGCGCCGCGCTGGACCCCATCGGCGACCGCAACCTGACCATGAGCAAGCAGGTGCGGCGGATGGCGATGCCGGACGGCGCGGCGCAGAACCCCGCGCTGCTGCACGAGATGGCGGACAATTTCTTCCCATTGCCCGAGATCCCGTTCGGCCACCTGCGCGCGCTCCCCGAGGATTCGCGCCACCACCTGCCCGCCAGCGTGGGGTGAAAACGGCCTGTTTGCGGGCGTTGCCGCTGACGTAGGGGTATCCGGCCCGGTGGGGTGTCCAATCCTGTGTCCGTCGGGCGTTCTCCTTCCGACCACAGCGGACGGCTGGTCGCTGGCGGGCAAGTTGCAGGGCCGGAATTTCCCAGATCCATGCCGGAAACGCCGCAACAGGAGGAACCCCGATGACGCTCCGCCGCTTTGCCACACCCGCCCTTGCCGCCCTGCTCGCGCTCGGCGCCTCGGGGTGCGCCGGGATGAACTTCAACACCGGGTGCGGGTTCTCGTCCGTGGACCCCATGTCCGACGGCGCCAGCCGCATGAACCGCGGCTTTCAGAGGCACCAGATGCGGGCGCAGCAGCAGGCCTACCAGCACAAGGCGCTGATGATCGGCACGCAGTTCAGCCGCGGCAACATCCGCAAGCCGGGCGCGCTGCCCATCGCGCAGAACAGCAACGCGTCGTCGTCCCCGCTCTGCTTCCGCTGATCCGCGGCTGGCGGCATCCGGGTGGATGAAAAAAGGCCGGCGGCTCCTCGCGAGCCGCCGGCCTTTTCGCAGATTCGAAAATCGTCTCCACCGTGTCAGAAAATGGACGCGATTGACAAGGTTCGGAAATCCCTTTACGATTGGAAGTCGTAACGCCACGTCCCAACCGGAGTATCCGATGGCCCTTCCACTCAGTCCCGAACTCGAGCGCCGAATCACGGCCAAGATCGAATCCGGTGAGTACGACTCTGCCGAGGACGTCGTCAACAACGCCATGGATGCTCTCTCCTACTTAACGGAGGAGGACGAGGCAAAGCTCTCCGCGCTACGAGCCGACATTGACGTCGGGATCGCGGAGTTGGACCGTGGCGAGGGGATTCCCGGAGCGCTGGCCGTGAAGCAGGTCAAGGCTGAATTCCGCCGCCTGACCGGGAGAGTGCCCTGAGCGGATATACGCTGTCCCCTTCAGCACAGCGTGATCTGCTAGAAGCGGCACAGTACGTTGCCGAGGAGTCGGGAAATCCCGAGTTGGGTGACCGGATCATCGACAGACTCACAGCCGTGATGGAGAAGCTCACGGAGTTCCCAGCCATGGGACGGTCGCGCGACGAACTCCGGCCCATGCTGCGCAGTTTTGTCTCGCCGCCTTTTCTGATCTTCTACCGGCCGCACGGAGACGAAATTCACATCGTTCGCATCCTGCATGAACGCCGTGACATTGAACGAGCGTTTCCCACACGCCGCCCGCACTGATCAGATCTTCTTCGTCGTGAACAGCAACGCGTCGTCGTCCCCGCTCTGCTTCCGCTGATCCGCGGCTGGCGGCATCCGGG
>DASQBH010000633.1:0-11556 GCA_035635315.1 Longimicrobium sp. | reverse complement strand
GGCCAGCGACACCTGCTCCGGCCGCACGTTCCCCGCGTCCTTGAGCGTGCCCAGCCGCCACGCCAGCAGCTGCGCCTTGGTGATCTCGGTGAGCATCACCGCCAGCCGCGTCTGCTGGATCTGCGTGGCGCCGATGGGCCGGCCGAACATCACCCGCTGCTTGGCGTAGCTCACCGCCTCGTCGTAGCACGCCATCGCCGCGCCGATGGCGCCCCAGGCAATGCCGTAGCGCGCCTGCGTAAGGCACATCAGCGGGCTCTTCAGGCCGCCGCTCTTGGGAAGCAGCGCGCTGTCGGGCACGCGCACGTCCTGCAGCACCAGCTCGGAGGTGTCCGACGCCAGCAGCGACAGCTTGCCCTTCTGGTCCCTGGCGGTGAACCCCGGCGTGTCGGTGGGGACGATGAAGCCGCGGATGGACTTGCTGTCGTCCAGGTCGCCCGTCTTGGCCCAGATGATGGCGATGTTGGCCGTGGAGCCGTTGGTGATCCACATCTTGGCGCCGTTGATCACCCACCCGTCGTCCGTCTTCTGCGCCCGGGTGATCATCCCGCCCGGGTTGCTGCCGAAGTCCGGCTCGGTAAGGCCAAAGCAGCCGATCACCTCGCCGGCGGCCATGCGCGGCAGGTACTCCTGCTTCTGCTCCTCGCTGCCGAAGGCGTAGATGGGGTACATGCACAGCGCGCCCTGCACGCTGGCGAACGAGCGGATGCCGCTGTCGCCGCGCTCCAGCTCCTGCATGATGAGCCCATACGACACGTTGTCCAGCCCCGCGCAGCCGTACTCTTCCGGCAGGTTGGCGCCAAACACGCCCAGCTCCGCCATCCCCGGGATGAGCTGCTTGGGGAGGTAGCGGTTGATGTAGGCGTCGTTGATGACGGGCATGAGCTCGTCGTCCACCCAGCCGCGCACCGTGTCGCGGATCATCCGCTGCTCCTCGGTGAGCAGCGTATCTATCTCGTAGTAGTCTACGCCCTGGAACCTGGCCATCAGTGGGCTCGCCTCAAGGATGTCGTGATGTCGATGCAAGGTCTGTCGAGAGGCGCGGAAAGTAAGCCCCGACGCCACCCGCGGCAACCCGCATCGTCCGCACGGAAAAGCGCTTGGGTGTGCGCCGCGGGCGCTTCGGCCGCCGCATCGGCACATCGACGGAAACGCCTCACGCGAAAGACACGGAGGCGCGGAGAGATGCTTCCTCCCTCCGCGCCTCCGCGTCTTTCGCGCAGGGCCGGTCTTTCGCGGATCCGCGGCTACACGCCCGCGGCCTGCGACGCCTTGCGGAACTCCGCCACCTGGTGCGCGGGGACGGTGTGCGAGGCGGAGACCACGCGCAGGGCAGCGCGCAGGCCGCTCTCCAGCGCGCCTTCCATGTAGCCGAAAAACGCCAGGCACGAGTGCTCGCCCGCGAACGCCAGCCGCCCCCTGTACATCCTGTTCAGGAACGGGCCGATGGTGGTCACCTGCCCAGGCAGCGGGCACGAGTAGCCGCCGCGGATGTGCGGATCGGCCGGCCAGTTGACGAACTGGTGGTCGATGGCGTTCGCGCCGTAGCCCGGGTACAGCTGGCTGATGCGCTCGCGGTACCACACCGCGGGGTCACCCTGGGCGATGCCGGCCCGCGCGGCGTCGCCGCCGGCGAAGAGCGTCAGCTCCAGCCCCTCGGAACCCGTGGTCATCTGGTTGTCGGTACCCTCCCACATCTCGCCGCAGGCGTCGGAGGTGGCGCTGGGCGCCAGCGCCTCGCGGATCCAGAACCGCTCCCGCACGGAGGTGAGGAACTTGACCACCGGGCCCACGTTCATCTGCATTCCCGCGGGGAACGCCGGCGTCACCTCCACCGTGTCCCACGCGGCGGCGGGAAGGGCGAACACCACGTAGTCCGCCGTCCGCGCCTCCGTCTCGTCGCCCACGTGCAGCTGCACGCCACGCCTGCCGATCTCCACGCGGCGCACGGGGGTGCCCGTCTCCACGCGGTTGCCGGGCGAGCGGCCCTCCACGTCGCGGCGCAGGCACTCGGCCAGCGCCTGGTTGCCGCGCTCGCAGCGGAACACCTCCGTAAGGTCCCAGAAGTTCGCCCGCTTCTTGTCGTCGAAGCCGCCGCCGGCCACCAGTGCCAGGTTGGCCAGGTAGCTCTGCCGATCGGTGGGCTCCGCGTTGTTGTTGGCCAGCGTTGCCTCGATGGCCGCGCGCGCCAGCGGGCTGGGCGATGCCGCGTCCAGCCACTGGCGCAGCGACATGGCGTCCCAGGCGGCCGCATTGCGCGCCTTCCAGGGCCTGAACGCCGGCACCTTGCGGGCGTCCGGCGTCATCCGGCCCAGGATGGTGTTCATCTCCGCGTACAGCGCCTCCGCCTGCTCGCGCGGCACCAGCTCGCCGTTCAGGTACAGCGGCATCTCCAGCCCCCACCCGTCGTAGTCGTCTTCCGGGGTGATGACGCTGAGGCCCAGCCCGAACTCCCGCGAAAAGCGCAGCCACTGCGGATGGTTCAACCCGATCAGCTCCCCGCCCGCCTCCGTCAGCCGGCCGTTCACCCACTGGTTCAGGGTGTGCACCCGCCCGCTCACCCGGTCCGCGGACTCGAACACCGTCACGCGAAAGCCCCACTGCGCCAGCCAGTACGCCGCGCTCAGCCCGCCGAACCCCGCGCCCACAACCGCCACGTGCCTGGGCGCACCCGCCGTGGCGAAGAGCCCCTCCTCCGGAACCGCGGGGATGCGGGCGTCCAGCCCGGCCAGCGCGCGGTGCGCGTGGCGGCTGCGGACGCTGCCGGTAAGCCGCTGCCCGAAGCGCCGGTGCAGCTTGGTATAGAGCGAGCCAGCCATGATGGATACCTCTGGAAACGGGAGGATGAAGCACGCCGGAGCCGGCGGTGCGGCGGACGGAGCATCACGAGGGGAGGGCCGGACGATCGCATGGTAGTGGTGCGCACCGGCCGGAGCAACGATCGTCTGCTCCACCAGGCCGTCGCAGCCCCCTCAGCACGACAAAGCCCCCGCCCGGCGAACCGGGCGGGGGCTTTTCGTTGCATCAGGCGATGCGGGAAACGCTTACGAGTTGCCGCCGGCGGCGGGAGCACCCGTGGCGCTGGCGCCGCTGGCTCCGTCGCCGCCCGACAGCTCGGCCAGCGCGGCCTTGCGGGACAGGCGCAGGCGGCCCTTCTCGTCGATGGAGAGGAGCTTCACCTGCACCACGTCGCCCTTCTTGACCACGTCCTCGGTCTTCTCCACGCGGCCCGCCTGCAGCTCGGAGATGTGCAGCAGCCCCTCGGTGCCGGGCATGATCTCCACGAACGCGCCGAACGTCGTGGTGCTCTTGACCTGGCCCTCGTAGATGCGGCCCACCTCGGCCTCTTCCGTCATCCCCGCGATGATGCGGCGGGCGCGCTCGCCGCCCTCGCCGCTCACCGACGCGATGGTCACCGTGCCGTCGTCGTCGATGTTGATGGTGGCGCCGGTGGCCTCCTGGATGCCGCGGATCGTCTTGCCCTTGGGCCCGATGATCTCGCCGATCTTGGCCGGATCCACCTTGATGGTGATGATGCGCGGCGCGTACTGCGACAGCTCGGCGCGCGGGCTGGGCAGCACCTTGTCCATCTCGTCAAGGATGTGCAGCCGGGCGCGATTGGCCTTCTGCAGCGCCTCGCGCATCAGCTCCAGCGACAGCCCCTCGATCTTGATGTCCATCTGGATGGAGGTCACGCCCTCGCGGGTGCCCGCCACCTTGAAGTCCATGTCGCCGAGCGCATCCTCGGAGCCCAGGATGTCGGTGAGCACCGCCACCCGGTCGCCTTCCTTGATGAGCCCCATCGCCACGCCGGCAACCGCGGCGCGCATGGGCACGCCCGCGTCCATCAGCGACAGCGAGCCGGCGCACACCGTCGCCATGGACGACGAGCCGTTCGACTCGAGCACGTCGCTGACCACGCGCACGGTGTACGGAAACTCGTCGAAGGGCGGCAGCATGGCCTCCAGCGCCCGCTCGGCCAGCGCGCCGTGGCCGATCTCGCGGCGGCTGGTGCCGCGCATGGGCTTTACCTCGCCCGTGCTGAACGGCGGAAAGTTGTAGTGCAGCATGAACGACTTCTTCTGCTGCGTGGCGAAGTCCACCGTGTCGTAGGCCTGCTCGTCGCCCTGCGTGCCCAGCGTGGTCACGCCCAGCGCCTGCGTCTGCCCGCGGGTGAACAGCGCCGAGCCGTGCGCGCGCGGCAGCACGCCCACGTCGATGCTGATCGGCCGCACCTCGTCCAGCCCGCGGCCGTCGGAGCGCTTGCCCGTGGACAGGATCATCTCGCGCGTCTCGCGCTTTTCAAGGTCCTTGACCACGTTGCCCACGTCCTTGTCGCTCTCCGGAAACTCCTCGGCGAGCGCAAGGGCCACGTCGTTGCGGACGGCCTTGAGGGCGTCGGCGCGCTCGTGCTTGCCCGGCACCTTGAGCGCCTCGGTCACGCCCGCGGCGGCCGCGGCTTCAACGCGGCCGCGCAGGGTGGCGTCCACCTCGCGGGGCGTCCACTCCATCTTGGCGGGCACGTCCAGCTGCGCCAGCATCTCCTTCTGCAGGCCGATCAGCTCCTTGATCCCCACGTGGGCCACGGTGAGCCCCTCGGCGATCTCCTCCTCGGGCACCTCCAGCGCGCCGCCCTCCACCATCATGATCGCGTCCTCGGACCCGGCCACGATGATGTCCAGGTCGCTGTACTCCAGCTGCTGAAAGGTGGGGTTGAGCACCCACTGCCCCTGGATGCGCCCGATGCGCACCGCCGCCACCGGCTCGGCAAAGGGGATGCGGCTCATGTTGAGCGCCAGCGAGGCGCCCGTGAGCGCGATCACGTCCGCGTCGTTCTCCTGGTCCGCCGAGATCACGTAGACGAACACCTGCGTCTCGTTGTAGAACCCGTCGGGGAACAGCGGGCGCAGCGGCCGGTCGATCAGGCGCGCGGAGAGGATCTCCTTGTCGCTGGGGCGGCCTTCACGCTTGATGAAGCCGCCGGGGATCTTGCCGGCCGCGTAGGTGCGCTCGCGGTACTCGATGGTCAGGGGGAAGAACGGAAGGTGGGTCGGGGTGTCCTGGGCGACCGCAGTGCACAGCACCATCGTCTCGCCGAACTGCACCGTGCACGAACCGTCCGCCTGCCGGGCCATCTTTCCCGCCTCGAGAATGAGGGGGCGCCCCGCGAACTGTCTTTCCAGCTTTGCCATTTGGTTTTTCCTTTGGATTGCTCGGGGGAAGCCGCACTCCGGGCAGCGCTCCCCCGCAGGCGGAGCCCGGTCGCTTTGATGTCCACTTCGTCGCCGCTGTGCAAAAGCGCGCGCCGGCCGCACGGTCCATGCCCGTGCGGCCGGCGCGATTCCATCTAGTCCCGCATCCTGCAACGCGAAGGCCGCCGGAGGGACGCGGAGTGTGCGGCCCGGCGCATGGCCGTCCGTCCCCCGTCCCCTCGCCCGGCCGACGCCGTGCCGATCAGTGGCGCAGCCCCAGGTCGGCGATGAGGGCGCGGTAGCCCTCCAGGTCGTTGCGGCGCAGGTAGTCCAGCAGGCTGCGGCGCTGACCCACCATCTTCAGCAGCCCGCGGCGGCTGTGATGGTCCTTCTTGTGGGCGCGAAAGTGCCCGGTAAGGTCGTTGATGCGCGCGGTGAGCAGCGCGATCTGGACCTTGGTGCTGCCACGATCGTTCTCGTGCAGCTGGTACTTCTTGATGATGTCGTCGCGGTTTTCTACCGTGAGCGCCATGATCGGAGCCTCCTGAAGAGTCTGTGCTGGTCGGGAAGTCAGCCGATCCAATCGAACAAGCCGAGCGGATCAACAACAAGCAGGAGAATTTAGCGGAGTGTGCAGCATCTGGCAACCCGTCGCGGCACGCGCGATGAGGATGCGTGTGGCGCCCGCTGAAGGTGAGTTTCCGCCGGCCTCTGCCAGGCGGTTGAAACCGCAGCTACAACGTCACAAAGTCCGCCTGCGCGGACTCGGCGGCCCGACCGTGTGCGGCATTCAACGCACCTGCGCGTCCGCACCAGGAACCCCAGGCGACCACGCGTTGTCATTTCGAGGGAGCGCCGCCCCGCCACCGAGGAATCCAGCGTCGGGATTCTCGTGACCGAACTGGCGCATGAGACCCGCGGCCACAATCCGCGCAGGCGGATTTCGCGTGGTTCCAGCGGCGAATTCCATTCGCTCCTGGAGGGGTACCCACGCTGAGTTCGGCGGCCGCAAACCAGCCTAGAGCCCCAGAATCCTCCGTCCGTCGCGCTCGTCGCCGCGGATGGCGTCGATGAGGGCGTCGACGGAGGCGAAAGGGGCGATGTCGCGGATGCGGTCGACCACCTCCACGCGCACGTGGTCGCCGTAGATGTCGCCGCTCCAGTCCAGCAGGTGCAGCTCGATGGTCGGCGCGAAGCCGGGGAACGTCGGGCGCGGGCCCAGGTGCAGCAGCCCGGGGACGCGCTCGCCGCGCACGATGCCGTACGCCGCGTAGACGCCCTCCTTCGGCAGCATCTTCTCCGGGTCGCCCACCTCGATGTTGGCCGTGGGAAAGCCCAGCTCGCGGCCCTGGCGCTCCCCCCGCACCACCACGCCCTCCAGCCGGTACGGACGCCCCAGCAGCCGCGCCGCCGCCGCCACGTCGCCTTCCCCCAGCAGGCGGCGGATGCGGCTGGACGAGACCGGCTCGCCCTCCGCGTGGAACGCATCCACCACGTCCACGGCAAAGCCCATGTCGCGCCCGATGTGCTGCAGCATCGCCACGCTGCCTTCGCGGTCCTTGCCAAAGCCGTGGTCGTAGCCGATCACCAGCTCGTTCATCCCGATGCGGCCCAGCAGGATCTCCTCCACGAAACGGCGCGCGCGGTAGCCCTGCAGCGTCCGCGTAAAGGGGACGAAGACCACGTACTCCAGCCCCGACTCCGCCAGCACCTCGCGCTTTTCCGCGAGCGTGGTCAGCAGGGGCGGCGCGTGCTCGGGGCGGACGACGCGGAGGGGGTGGGGGTGAAAGGTGACCAGGATGCTGCGGCCGCCGGTGGCGCGGGCGCGGCGGCAGATCTCCTGCAGCACCTCCCAGTGCCCCCGGTGCACGCCGTCGAAGGTGCCCACGGTCACGATGGCCGGCCGCCCGTCGCGCGGAAGGGCGGGCGGCAGCGCGGGGTCGATGGCGAACTCCGCTACCTCGTCGGCGCGCATCATCCAGCCCCCGCGAAGACCTTGCGAGGCCGCACGGTCCCATCCGCCGCCTCGCCCACCGCCAGCAGCTCGCCGCCGGCGGAGACCACCGCCACCGCGCCTTCCGCCACGAAGCCGTCCGGCGCCCGCACCGCGCGCCCGTGCTTGAGGTCCGCCTCCCCGCGCTCGTCCGCGACCACGCGCGGCAGGTGCGAGACGGCGGCCGCGGGGGCGATCATCGCCTCGCGCACCAGCGCTTCCTCGCCCAGCAGGTCCATCGGCACCGCGCCGGCGACGTCGTGCGGGCCGATGCGGGTGCGCCGCAGTTCGCGCAGGTGTCCGCCCACCCCCAGCGCCTCCCCCGCGTCGCGGGCGATGGCGCGGATGTACGTCCCGTTTCCGCACTCCACCTCGAAGACCACGTCCGGCAGGTTGATCGACAGGACGCGGATGGCGTAGACCGTCACCGTCACCGGCGTGCGCTCCACCTCGCCCCCCCGCCGCGCGACGGCGTACATCCGCTCGCCGTCCACCTTCTTGGCAGAGTACGCCGGCGGCAGCTGCTGGATCGTCCCCACCTGCGCCGCCAGCACCGATTCGATCTGCTCGCGCGCCAGACCGCGCCACCCGTCGGAGGAGGCGATGACCTCACCCGTGTGGTCGTCCGTGTCCGTCGCCTCTCCGAGCCGCATGGTCGCGACGTAGGTCTTGGGGAGCGGCGCGAAGTACTCCGCCAGCCGCGTCGCCGGACCCAGGCAGACGAGCAAGAGGCCGGAGGCGAACGGATCCAGCGTCCCCGTGTGCCCCACCTGCTTCGTCCGGAGCGCGCGCCGCACCGCCGCCACCGCGTCGTGCGACGTGGGGCCGACAGGCTTGTCGACGGGAAGAACGCCGTAGGGCGCGGCGGAGGGACTCGCGCTCACCGGCAAGCTCCCGCGGACGAGTGCGCGAGTGCGTCAGTGCGGGAGTGCGGGAGTGCGCGTGAATCCACGGGAACGATGCGAAGCCCGCCTCCAGGAGCGAATGAATTCGCCGCTGGAAAAGCGCAAAATCCGCCTGCGCGGATTGTAGCCGCGGGCATCCCTGTACTTCCACGAGCCACGAGGCGGCCGAAAGCAGATTCCCCGGTCGCGCGCAGGGTTCGATTCCAGGGCAGGGTTCCGGGTGGGCGCTCCCTCGGAATGACAGACCCTCGCGCACGCCCGGCTGCGGACGCGCAGGTGCGTGGAACGCCGCACACCGCCTGGCCGCCGAGTCCGCGCAGGCGGACTTTGCGATGTTCCAGCGGCGAATTCATTCGCTCCCGCGGGCGGACTGCACGACGTCCAGCCGTGATCGAAGTCACCATCGGCCGCGCGTGGCTCACTCCTTCTCCTGCTCCGCCGGATCGTCCGTATCCGCCTCGTCCGCGTCATCCGCCTGCTCCCGCTGCTCGGGCGGGAGCGCCTGGCGCAGCAGCTCCTCGATGCGCAGCGCCTCGGCCAGCACGCGGTCGGCCTCGAAGTGAAGCTCGGGGACGCGCCGCATGTGCAGCCGCCCGCTCAGCTGCTTGCGGACGAAGGGCGCCGCGCTGCGCAGCCCCTCGATGATCTCCTCGCGCTCCGTCTCGTCGCCCAGCGAGGTCACGTACACGCGCGCGTGGTCCAGCTCCGGCGAGGTGACCACGGCGGTGATGGTGGCCAGCCCCACGCGGGGATCGCGCACCTCGTCGCGGACGATGAGGGAGATCTCCTGCTTGAGCTGCTCGTTGATGCGGTCGGTGCGTCGGAACTTGGGCATGTGCGTCTTGCCGGCTGCGCGGCGGATAAGAAAGAACCGGGGACAGGTTACAGGGAACAGGGGAGGGGTTGCAACTGCGTTGCCGCGCCGCCGCCCGCTCCCGGTCCACCACCCGTCCGGATCGAAAGAAAACGAGGGGACAGGGTGCGAGAACCGGTCCAGCGGAACGGCGGCGGCTGCCTCCATCCCCTGTAACCCGTCCCCGGTCCCCCCGTCCCCTCGGCCTAGTAGAACGTCGTATACGAATCGATGATCCGCGCCCGGCCCTCCTCGGCCACCATGCGGTCCGCCGACGAGAGCACGGACTGCGCGTGGCGCCGGTCCTCCGACACCACGCACACCGCGATCTCCGCCCGCTGCAGCAGGTCCTGGTGCGCCGTCTCCGCTGCGGAGACGTTGAACCGGGCGTGCAGCCGGTCCTTCAACCCCTTGACCACCGAGCGCTTCTCCTTGAGGGAGGCGCACCCGGGGATCTGAAGGTCCCACACCACCAGTCCCACCGTCATCGCGCGCTCCGGCTCAGGCGCTGGTCGCCGCCCGCTCCTGCTCGGCGGCGATGCCGGCCAGCGTGCGGGCAACCTCTTCGACGCGGTAGCACTCCAGGATGTCGCCCACCTTGATGTCGTTGAAGTTGCGGATGTTCAGGCCGCACTCGAAGCCCTCGCGCACCTCGCGCGCATCGTCCTTGAAGCGCTTGAGGCTCTCGAGCTCGCCCTCGTACACCTGCACCGCGTCGCGCACCACGCGGATCTTGCCGCGCCGGTCCAGCACGCCGCTGGTGACCATGCAGCCGGCCACCGTGCCCACCCGCGGCACCTTGAACAGCTGCCGCACCTCGGCGGTGCCCAGCATGATCTCGCGCTCCTCGGGGGTCAGCAGCCCCTCCATGGCCGCGCGCACTTCCTCCACCGCCTCGTAGATGATGTTGTACAGGCGGATGTCCACGTCCTCGCGCTCGGCCACGCTGCGCGCCTCGCCCGTGGGCCGCACGTGGAAGCCCACCACGATGGCGCCCGAGGTGGACGCCAGCAGCACGTCGCTCTCGTTGATGGCGCCCACGCCGCGGTGAATGACCTGTACCCGCACCTCGGCCGTGGACAGCTGCTCCAGCGAGTCCGACAGCGCCTGCACGGAGCCGTCCACGTCGCCCTTGATGACCAGGTTGAGCTGTGCCTGCTCGCCCTTGGCCAGCATCCGCGACAGGTCCGTGAGCTTTACGCCGCGGCTCTTGATGCGCATGCGCTTCTCGCGCTCCAGCCGCTGGCGCGTCTGGGCGATCTCGGCCGCGCGGTCGGCCTCCATGGCGATCAGCTGGTCGCCCGCGCCGGGCACACCGCTCAGGCCGAGGATCTGCACGGGGATGGCCGGGCCGGCGGACTGCACCGGCCGGTTGCGCTCGTCCAGCATGGCGCGGATGCGGCCGGCGTACATGCCGCACACCACGTGGTCGCCCACGCGCAGGGTGCCGTTCGTCACCAGCACGGTGGCCACGGGGCCCTTGCCCACGTCCAGCTGCGCCTCGATCACCGTCCCCACCGCCTCGCGGTCGGGGTTGGCCGTGAGCTCCTGGATGTCGGAGAGCAGGAGCACCTTCTCCAGCAGCTCGTCCATCCCCTGCCCCTTCTTGGCGGAGACCTCGGCGCTCATCACGTCGCCGCCGAAGTCCTCGAGCACCACTCCGTGCTGCAGAAGGTCCTGCTTGACCTTCATGGGGTTGGCGTCGGGCAGGTCCACCTTGTTCACCGCCACGATCAGCGGCACGCCGGCGTTGCGGGCGTGGCTGATGGCCTCGACCGTCTGCGGCATCACCGAGTCGTCGGCCGCAACCACCAGGATGACGACGTCCGTGACCTCCGCGCCGCGGGCGCGCATGGCCGTGAACGCGGCGTGGCCGGGGGTGTCGAGGAAGCTGATGGCGCGCCCGTCGGGCAGCTGCACGTGGTACGCGCCGATGTGCTGCGTAATGCCGCCGGCCTCGCCCGCGATGACGTTGGTCTTGCGGATGTAGTCCAGCAGCGACGTCTTGCCGTGGTCCACGTGGCCCATCACCGTGACGACGGGCGGCCGGGCCTGCAGGTCCTCCGGCGCGTCCTCCTCCACGGCCTCTTCCATCTCGGCCCCGTACTCCTCCTCGCGGACCGCCTTGAAGCCGAACTCGTCCAGCAGCAGCTCGATCTGGTCGAAGTCCAGCCGCTGGTTGATGGTGACCATCAGCCCCAGGTTCTTGAACGCCGAGCCGATGATCTGGTTGGCCGGCACGTCGATCAGCTCGGCCAGCTCCGCCACGGTAAGGAACTCGTTCACCCGCACCGTGGTCGCCTCTTCGGCGCGGCGGCTGCGGATCTCCTCCTCACGGCGCTCCGTCTGCGACGGCCCCTGGTCGCGCTGGCCGCGGCGCTTCTTGCGCCCGCCGGACTCCATGGCCGCCATGGTCTTGCGGAAGGTCTGGTCCACCGCCTCCTGGTCGACCCACCCCTTCCCCTTCTTCCCCTTCTTCTTGTCCTTCTTTGACGGCTTCAGCGCCCATGTTGGCTCGAATGACTCTTCGGGTTCTGCGGCGGGGACAGGCTCATCGGCGGTGGGCTCGTCGGCGGTGGGCTCAACGGCGGCGGTAGGTTCTTCAATAGTAGG
>DASQBH010000632.1:0-3197 GCA_035635315.1 Longimicrobium sp. | reverse complement strand
GTGGGAGATCCCCTGTCAGCCACCACGCAGGCAACTGCTGCGCGACCGCATGCCCTGACCCGCGCCGTCTGAGAGCGTGTTCAAGGATCTGGTCTTTCAGATGACCGAGGATTGACTTCCTGAGGGAGCGCGCCTCCGGATCTTGAAGTTGCTCAACCGCTTGCGCGCGACCGAAGGATCTCGTCTCGGCGATTGCGAGGTTAGCCACGCGGCACCGATCCAGCCCCCGGGGGCTGCCGGCGAGATCCTTCGGTTGGCGCCAGATTGCTTGTGCAGCAGCGGGTTGGGAGCGGCGCCTCCCTCAAAAAGTCAATCGGTCAGACTGATTTCTTAAACACACTCTCAGGAAATCAACCGATGAGGCTGATTCCTGTACACACTCTGAACGCCGGCGCGAGTGCCGGGGGCTGTCTGCCGGGGTCATTGAAAGGCGCTTCATCGTCCCTTCCGCATCGGCGCCGATTGACCACGCCGCCCGCACCGCATAACTCTCCCGCGCCGATCGGACCCGCATCCTCCATCCCATGCCTGACCTTTCCATTACCGCCCGCACCGCGCTGCCCGAGCCGCTGAGCTACCACACGTTCTTTCGCGCGGACGGACGGCGGGGCGTGGCCGTCGGCGAACGCACCGGCCGGCTGTGGCTGCTGGACCTGGATCCGGACGCGCGAACCTGTGAGGCGAATCCGCTCCCGATCGCCGTGCCGCGGCGCGAAGACGGCAGGGACTGGAACGTTCGCCACATCTCCGGCTCGCACGCGCTCGACCGGTTGCTGCTCTGGTCGGTGGGCGAGCCGCCGCGCGTGTACGACCTGCCGTCCGGCCAGGTGGTCGCGGAACTGGGGAGGGTTCCCGGCCGCGCCCTGTGCCTGAGCCCGGACGGCCGCTGGGTCCTGTGCCTGGGGGAGGGGGGCGGCGGGATGATGGACCTGGTCGCGCCCCAGCCCACGTGGCGTGAGACGACCGCCTTTCACGTGCTGCAGCGCGAGGTGGCGGGGCGTGGGAGGAAGTCTACCTGGACCACGTGGACGGCATCGTCGCGCTGCCGAGCCGGGAGGACGAGGGGCCCGACGCGCAGTTCTGGATCGCCGCGGGGTGCTACGGCTTCGTGTCCACGCACCTGGTGAATGTGGACCGCCTGCGGCGGGATCTGTACCCGATTCCCGGGGATTCGCGCGACTTCGGCGGCTTTGTGTACGATCCCACGGAGCTGCTGCGCCAGCCGGGGCACCGCCACGTCTTTGTGGTGCACGGCTACGCCTGCGGACTTGCCGCCATCGATCCCGCCTCCGGCCAGCTGCACCACTGCTGGATTCGCGGGCGTGGCCAGCAGCCGTACGGCTTCTTTTCCAGCGTGGTCCCCTGCGGCGCGGCCCCGATGGCGTGGGCCCGCTGCCGCGACGGCGACTTTCTCTGGCGCGTGGGTCACGAGCCGGTGCCCGCTCCCCGCAGCCCAGGCCCCGCCTTCGCCCTGTATCCCGGCGCGCTCCTCTGCCTGGCCGATGACGGCGGCGAGCTGCTGTGGTGCGACCTGCCCGCCGGCTGACCCGGTCCACGCGAGAAACCGGCGAGAGGACGCGGAACGCCATCGCGCGTCCTCTCTGTCATCCTCCGGCTGTTCGTCGCGAGCTTACCCGCACTCCACCTCGTCGGTGATGCACGGCAGGTTGATGGACGGCAGCAGGCAGAACGGCTGGCGCGTGTTGCAGTGGTCCGAAGGCGCCGCGTGCGCGTGCACTGTGCCGCGTCCGTCGTGCGCGTCACGCCCCGTCTCGAACGAATCCACCGACAGCGTGTCAGGTTCAGCTTGATCTTCACGGAGCCCTCCCAGGATTTACGGGGGATGATGCCGGCCCGATGCGGCGCGTATACGGTATGTGCAGCCCGCCGACCGAAAAGTTGGAAAAGCGCGCTTCCGTCAGACACCCAGGCGCAAGCAGGGATCGCCTCCCGCGCGCCGCCTGAACGGCCGAGCCCCTGCACGAGTGCCGGGGGCTCGCTGCTTCATTCTCCACCTCTACCGGCTGTGCGGCGCGGAGTGCCTCCCGTTCAGGAGAACTCGACATCGCCTTGGTAGACGGATGGAGCTTTGCAGATCTGGTTGCGAGTCTTGCAGGTGCGCGTGGGATCTGTACTGCCATCAATCCTTCACTGCGGCGGGCTAGGCTCGCTGGTCAGGAGGGTGCAGCAGAAGGACGAACTCTGAATCTTGCATTCCGTGAGGTCGGCGCCATATGGTACATCATCGAGATGTAAATTCAGCCAACTATTTCTCGCCAGCTTCCATCCATGAGATATCGCTCTCCTACCTATCTGTATTTGGCCCTCGCAGTTCTTGCTCTCACTCCTATCCTGTCTGCCAACACGGGGCTCGCTCCCTCCCAACGGCCTCTACGGCCGGTGGACCGGTGGCGGGAAAGCTGGGATCCTTCACCCCGTGTGTCTGGGGCGCTCGCGCCTGGGCTAATGGTAGGTGATCAGTCGGCGACCTATCCCGCGGGGCAGATCGCAGTTCGTCTGCCTCCGCAAGGCGCGCCCGCCGTGTGCGTCCTCATCACCGGTCGAGACGGTCAGTTTCAAGCCAATGCGCTTTTCTCGGTGCCGGCCTCGATGCGGGGTGCCGTACAACTGCAGGGGCCGCGGCGCTACCGGCGCCAGTTGCGCGGCTACCGGGTTGAGGACGTAGCCATTACAGCCGAGGCGGGGCGCTCGTGCAGCGATCCCAACAGGGTACGAATTGCGGCAAATTGGGGAACCGCGTTCCAGGGTGGCGACGTTTACCTGTATGTCAACGCTCGCCAGCACACATCGGTGGCCTGGAACGGGCGGCGAACCTCTGAACGTGCAATGTGTCGAGCGGGAGGATGAGCGCAGCATTGCGTACAACCGAATTTGCCGAATTCCCGTCGACCGGATCGCCGACCGCTCGCGTTTGACGATCCTGCGTCAACGGGACGGCCGCACGGTCGTTCAGGACACCTTGGTCCTGGACTACGCGCGATGAGAGCCTACAAGACCGCTGCCCTCGTTGTGGCGCTGATGGCGGCCGTGGTGATGGTGTACCCGCGCGCGAGCACGACATTCGACCTCCACGCATTGACTGAGACGGTGATTTACTTTCCGGAAAACGAGCAGGAGTGGGAACTTAGTGGCGTTCGTGTGCATACCGGGCTAGCGGATACAGCGGGGACGGAGGC
>DASQBH010000631.1:0-5189 GCA_035635315.1 Longimicrobium sp. | reverse complement strand
ATCCCAGGGTGAGCGCCGAGGACCTGCTGAGCCACTTCGCGCTGCTCAAGGGGATCGGCGAGCGCCGCGCGCGCAGGGAGGTGGTGGAGGCCCTGCTGCGGCAGACCAACCTGTGGGAGGTGCGCAGGCAGAAGCTGGGCGGCTACTCGGGCGGCATGCGGCAGCGGTTCGGCGTGGCGGTGGCGCTGCTGGGCAACCCGAAGCTGCTCATCGTCGACGAGCCGACGGCGGGGCTGGATCCGGCCGAGCGCGTGCGCTTTCTGAACCTGCTGAGCGAGCTGGGCGAGAACAGCGCGGTGATCCTCTCCACGCACATCGTGGAGGACGTCTCGGAGCTGTGCACGCGGATGGCGATCATCGACCGGGGCGAGATCCTGCTGGAGGCGGAGCCGTTCGGGGCGATGGAGAAGATGCGGGGGAGGATCTGGCGCAGCGTGATCGAGAAGAGCGCGCTGGCGGAGGTGGAGCGCACGCACCCGGTGATCTCGACCAAGATGCTGGGGGGCAGGACCGTGGTCCACGTCTACACCGACACGGCGCCCGGCCCCGGCTATGAGCCCGCCGAGCCGGACCTGGAGGACGTCTACTTCAGCACCATGGCGGGGCACATCGGCCGGCGCCGCGGGCAGCCGGAGGTGGCGGCGTGAAGCTTCTGGGGATCTTTCGCTTCGAGCTCGCCTACCAGCTCCGCCGCCTCTCCACCTGGCTGCCGTTCGCGGCCCTGGCCGTCGTGGCGTACCTGTTCATCCGGCAGAACGTGGTCTCCGACCAGCTTTATGCCGACTTCTATCTCAACTCGCCCTTCATCATCGCGGTCGTCACCGTCTTCTGCACCCTGTTCTGGCTGCTGGTGGCCGCGGGCGTGGCCGGCGAGATCGCGGCGCGGGACGTGGAGACGGGGATGCACCCCCTCACCTACACCGCCCCGGTCAGCAAGGCGGAGTACCTGGGGGGCCGCTTCCTCGCCGTCTTCGCCATCAACGCGCTGATCCTGCTGGCCGTGCCGCTGGGCGTGATGCTGGCGGTGTACGCGTCCGGCGTGGATCCCGAGATCATCGGCCCCTTTCGGCCGGCGGCCTACCTGACGGCGTACGGCTTTCTGGCGCTCCCCAACGCCCTGCTGGGCACTTCGGTCCAGTTCGCCTGGGCCACGCTGGGCCGCCGGGCCATCGGGAGCTACGTGGGGAGCGTGGTGCTCTTCGGCGTGGTGTACAGCGGGATCTTCGCGGTGATGTACTTTCTGAACGAACGGGAGTACGCGGAACTGCTGGACGCCTTTGCCCACCTGACCATCGTCGACCTGACGCTCAACTGGACGCCGATCGAGAAGAGCACGCGCCTGGTCACGCTGCAGGGCCCGCTGCTGCGCAGCCGCCTGCTGTGGTTCGGCATCGCGCTGGCGACGCTCGCGTTCACCTACCTCCGCTTTCGCTTCGAGCACCTGACCGTCCGCCCGCTGTGGAGCCGCCTGCTGCGGCGGAGGGATGCGCACGCCCCGACGCCGGCGGCCGGCGGCATCGCCACCAGCCCGATCTCCGTCCCCCAGGTGCGGCAGACGTTCGGCTGGGCGACGCGCGCGCGCCAGACGCTGGACATCGCGTGGACGTCGTTCCGGACCATCGCCAAGAGCCGGGGCGGGCTGGTGGTGACGGTCCCCATCGCCCTGATCGCCGTGATGATCCTGCCGGAGCACATGGAGAACATGGGCACGCCGCTGCTGCCCCGGACGGAGTACGTGCTCACCTTTCTGACCGCGTCGCTGACCAATCCCATCACCGTCTGGGTGATCATCCCCATGCTCACCCTGCTCTGGGCCGGGGAGCTGGTGTGGCGGGAACGGGAAGCCGGGCTGGGCGAGATCACCGACGCGGCGCCGGTGCCGGAGTGGGTCCCCTTCCTGGGCAAGTTCCTGGGGCTGGGGCTGGTGCTGGCCGTGTGGATGGCGGTGCTGATGGCGATCGGCATCCTGATCCAGGTGCAGATGGGGTACGACCGGTTCGAGATCGGCCTGTACCTGAAGGTGCTGTTCGGGATCCAGCTCCCCCAGTACCTGCTCTTTGCCGTGCTCGCCCTGGTGGTGCAGGGACTGGTCAGCCAGAAGTACGTGGGCCACTTCGTGGCGCTGCTCGTCTACGCGTTCATCCTCTTTGCCGCCCGGCTGGGGATTCAGCACAACCTGCTGGTCTACGGGTCCGCCCCGGACTGGGTGTACACGGACATGCGCGGCTTTGGCCCGTCGCTGGGGCCGTGGCGGTGGTTCATGGCCTACTGGGCCGCGTGGGCGCTGCTGCTGGCGGTGGCGGCGAGGCTGCTGTGGGTGCGGGGGCTGGAGCGCAGCCCGCGGGTGCGACTGCGGCTGGCGCGCGGCCGGCTCACGCGTCCCACGGCCGCGGTCGCGGCGGCGGCGGCGGGGCTCGTCCTGGGGCTGGGCGGGTTCATCTTCTACAACACCAACGTGCTCAACCCGTACCGGAGCGGTTCCGACATCCTGGAGCTGCGCGCCGAGTACGAGCGCCGCTACGGGCGGTACGCGGACGTCCCGCAGCCCCGCCTGGCGGGGGCCCGCCTGCACGTCGATATCCATCCCCGGCGGCGGGCGGCGGAGATCCGCGGCACCTATCACCTGGTGAACAACACCGCGGCGCCGATCGACTCCATCCACCTGGCCCCCGCCCCCAGCGTGCGGACCGAAGCGGTCGCCTTCGACCGGCCGGCCCGGCGCGTGGGCGGAGACGACGCGCTCTGGCACCAGATCTACGCGCTGGAGACGCCGCTGCAGCCCGGAGACTCGCTGCGGCTCAGCTTCACGGTGGGTTGGGAACCGCGCGGCTTTCGGAACGCCGCGTTCGATCCGGTGCTCTCCATAACGAAGACCAGCACCTACTTCCGGAGCCAGGACGTGCTGCCGGAGATCGGCTACCAGGCCGCCCGCGAGCTCCTGAAGCCCGGCGAGCGGCGGGCGCACGGGCTGGCGCAGCGCCCCCTGTTCCCCACGCTGGACGACGCGGAAGCGGGCCAAGACGTGACCGGCGCATCGGGGATGGTCACCGCCGAGCGCATGGACTTCGAGGCGGTGGTGGGGACGGACGAGGACCAGACCGCCGTGGCGCCGGGGGTGCTGCGCCGCACGTGGACGGAGGGCGGACGCCGCTACTTTCACTACGCGACCGACGCCCGCATCGGCTCGTACTCCTTCTTTTCCGCCCGCTACGCGGTGCACGAGGAAGTCTGGACCCCGCCGCCGGGCGGCGGGGAGCCGGTCACCATCCAGGTCTTCCACCACCCGCGGCACGCCGCCAACCTGGACCGCATGCTCCGCAGCGTGCGCGGCTCGCTGGACTACTACACCCGCGCGTACGGCCCGTATCCGCACGGCCCCATCATCCGGCTGGTCGAGAACCCCGGCCGGGGGATGGGTGCGCACGCCGAGGCGACCACGATCGACTACACGGAAGGGCTCTCCCGCTACAACCCGGCGGCCGATCCGCGAGGCCTGGACATGCCGTTCGCCATCATCGCGCATGAGATGGCGCACGAGTGGCAGGTTCCCCACGCGATTGCCGAGGGAGCCCCGCTGCTGTCCGAGAGCTTTGCGTGGTACGCCGCCATGGGGGTGGTGGAACGCGGCTACGGGCGCGAGCACCTGGAGCGGCTCCGCAGGTTCTTCCGGCAGCCGTCCCCCATCCCGCCCATCCGCCAGTCCGTCCCGCTGCTGCGGGCCCTGGACCCGTACGCGGCCTACCGCAAGGGCGCCTTCGCGCTGTTCGCCATGAGCGAGTACATGGGCGAGGAGCGGGTGAACCTGGCCTTTCGGCGCCTGATGGAGCCGCACCGCGCGGGAGGGGCGCCCGTGGCGACCTCGCTGGACCTGTACCGGGAGCTGCAGGCGGTCACGCCGGACTCGCTGCGGTACCTGCTGCACGACCTGTTCGCGGCGAACACCTTCTGGGAGCTGGAGACGGAGCGCGCCTCTGCCCGGCAGACCGCGGCGGGCGCCTGGCAGGTGACGCTTCGCCTCAAGGCGCGCAAGGTGACGGTGGACCCCGCGGGGAAGGAGACGGAGGTGCCGATGGACGAGTGGATCCCGATCGGCGTCTACGCCCCCAGCGGAAAGCAGGGGCCGGACTTTGGCGAGACGCTCTACCTGCGCAGCCACCGCATCCGCAGCGGCCCGCAGACGATCACGGTGACGGTGCCGAAGAAGCCGTCCGACGCCGGCATCGACCCCTACCTGGTGCTGATCGACCTGGAGCGGTTCGACAACGTGGAGGAGGTGGAGATTGAGAGCTGAGGGGATGGCCCGGACGGAACAGCTCGAACGGCGAGTTCGCCTGTTGCTCCTGCTCTTCATCGCGGGCCTGGTCGTCAGCGGCCTGACGGCCTTTCCGCTGGTGACGGAGCTCCGGTGGCTGACCGGCGTGCTGGGCGCCGGCCCCGGGACGCGGCCGGAGGAGGTCACCGGCGTGCTGCGGTGGCTCGTCACCGTGCGGGACGCGCTGATCGATACCAACGCCAGGTACCCGTTTCTGGCATACGGGACCGACTGGCTTGCGTTCGCCCACCTGGTGATCGCCGTGGCCTTCGTGGGCCCGCTGCGCGATCCCGTGCGGAACCGCTGGGTCGTCACCTTCGGCCTGATCGCGTGCGCCGGGGTCATTCCGCTGGCCCTGATCGCCGGCGCCGTGCGGGGCATCCCGTTCTACTGGCGGCTGATCGACTGCTCCTTCGGCGTCGCGGGTGCCGCGCTGCTGTGGCCCTGCGCGCAGGCCATCCGGGAGCTGGAAACCGGCACCGCCCTGCTCCGCGGGTCGTTCATGACCCGGCGGAGCCCCACCGTCGAACACGAAACAGGAGGGATGTGGTGAGAGGGATCGGGGGGCGGATCACGACGGCCGGGCTGCTCGCGCTGGCGTTCGGCGTGGGCGGTGTGGAGTCCGCGGAGGCGCAGGCGGACTTCCTGGGGCCGGGCGCCGGGTTCGTGACGGCGGGCGCGGCGGGGATCGCGACGGGGGAGCTGGACGACTGGCTGGCGGCGCGTGGCTACGCGGCGTTCGGCGGCGGGGCGGTGACGGCCGGCCTCGGCGCGTACCGCGTCCTGTCCAGCGGGGTGATGCTGGGTGGCGAGTTCAACGGCCTCATCATCGGGGAAGAGGCGCACGAGGGGCGCGAGGTGGGGCTCGGCGGCGGCT
>DASQBH010000630.1:0-3681 GCA_035635315.1 Longimicrobium sp. | reverse complement strand
GAGGTGTGGCGCGGCGCGCTGCCGGACCGCGTGGGGCTGGGCGTCTACGCCAACCTGCCGCGCGACGTGGGGGTGGGGCCCGTGGGCTCCGGGGCGATGGCCTCGCTGACGGCGCTGCTGGCCGGATACGACTTCACCGATCCCTACTTCGCCACCGGCGCGGAGCTGCGGGCGGACCGGGCCGTGGGCCGCGGGTGGAACGGCGCCTTTCGCCTGCGGGCGGAGAACCACGAGAGCGCGTCGCTGGCCACGGACTTCTCGCTCCTGGGCGGCGGCTCGCACTTTCGCCCCGTGATGCCGATCGACGAGGGCGAGCTCTACAGCGCCACCCTGGCCGTGCGGCGGCCTGTTCCGGCGGAGCTGGCGCGCGGGTTCTCCTTCGGCGTGTCGCTGGAAGGCGCCGTCCTGGCCAGCGAGGGGACGTTCGGCCACGTCCGCCCGCGGGTGGACGCGGGGTGGGTGCGGCGGGGGGCGGGCGGCTCGGAGCTTTCGGTGGATGCCTCCGCCGGCGCGGCGGTCGGTGACGTGCCGCGGCAGCAGCTGTACCTGCTGGGCGGACGGGGGACGGTGCCCGGGTACGCCTTCCGCGGCTACGGCGGCGACCAGTTCGCCATGGCGCGGGCGACGTACGCCGCGGAGCTGTTCCGCCCCTTCGTGCGCGGGCGGGTGTTCGCGGCGGGGGGATGGGCGGGGCAGGGGGGCACGCTGGACCCGTTCCAGGGCGGCGTCATCCGCCCCCCGCTGAACCTGCGGACCGGGGGGATGGTCTCCGTGGGCGCCGGGCTGGGGCTGCTGTTCGACATCATCCGCGTCGACGTGGCGCGCGGGCTGGGCGAGGGCGGGGTGTGGGAGGTGATCGTGGAGGCTAACCCGTCGTTCTGGGACTTTCTGTAAGGAAGTGCGAAAGTGCGAAAGTGCGGGAGTGCGAAAGTGAACGGCACCCGCACGCACCCACTCTCGCACTTTCGCACTTTCGCACTCTCGCACTTCTTTTGATGCGGTCCGACGTCATCGACGCCTTTCATCTCCCCGCGATCGAGCACCCGCGCACCAGCACGTGGGCGTACGGGCGCGGGGAGGATGCGTTCGAGGTGCGCCTCCCCCGCCTGTCGCCCGTGGACCTCAAGCGGCAGGTGGAGGCGCTGGTCGTCGCGCGCGACCGCCATCTGGCGCACCGCCCGGTGGCGGAGATCGTGGGGGTGATCGACCGCGTCGCCGCGCGTTTCCAGGATCCGGCGGACCCGCTGCGCCGGGCGGCGGAGCGCGCGCTCCCCGCGGTGACGGCGTACTCCCCGCCGATGATCCGCCTGGTGCTGGACCGCATGGCGGCGGACTGGCGCGCCCCTCGGCTGCGCGAGCTGCTGCGCGCGGAGTTCGGCGACCCGCGGGTGCTGGACGGCTTTCTTCCCGCGCCGCGCGCCCACGGGCAGCAGGCGGCGTTCGGCCCACGGCTGGCGGTGCACGTGTTCAGCGGCAACGTTCCCGGCGTGGCGGTCACCTCCATCGTCCGCTCGCTGCTGGTCAAGGCGGCCACGCTGGGCAAGGCGGCGGTGGGCGAGCCGCTTCTGGCCGCCCTCTTCGCGCGCGGCGTGGCCGAGGCGGACGCGGAGATCGGCGCGTGCCTGGCGGTGACCTACTGGGCCGGCGGGGACGAGATGATGGAGCGCGCCGCGCTGGAGGCGGCGGACGCGGTGATCGTCTACGGCGGCGCCGAGGCGGTCTCCTCCATCCGCGCCCGCACCCCGCTGACGGCGCGGTTCCTGGGATACGGGCCCAAGGTCTCCTTCGGCGTCGTCGGTCGCGGCGCGCTCGCGGGGGATGCGGCGCGGACGGCTGCGCGCGGGGCGGCGCTGGACGCGTCGACCTTCGACCAGCAGGGGTGCGTGTCGCCGCACCTGTTCTACGCGGAGGAGGGCGGCTCCGTCTCGCCGGAAGCGTGGGCGGGGATGCTGGCGGAGGAGATGGCCGCGGTGGAGGGCGAGCTGCCGCGCGGCACCCTGGCCCCCGGCGAATCGTCCGCCATCCGCCAGCTGCGCGCGGAGGCCGAGTTCGCGGAGGCGGGGGGCGGCGGCACGCGGCTGCACGCCAGCGGCGAGGGAACGGCGTGGACGGTGCTGTACGATCCGCGGCCCGACTTCACCGCGTCGTGCCTGAACCGCGTGGTGCGGGTAAAGCCGGTGTCGTCGCTCGCCGACGTGCCCGGGCTGGTGGAGCGGTACGCGCCCGTGCTGCAGACCGTCGGCATCGCCGCGGGCGCGGACGAGACGCGCGCGCTGGCCACCGCGCTCGCCCGCGCGGGCGCCAGCCGCTTCACGCCGCTCGGAAAGATGGCGTGGCCGCCGCCCTGGTGGCACCATGACGGCCGTCCGCCGCTGCGGGAGCTGGTGCGGTGGGCGGATCTGGAGGATTGAGGTGAACGGGTGATGGTGTGATGGTGTGATGGTGTGACCGTGGCGGCGGGGCGTCGCCGGAGGCGCGGTACCCGGGCGGATGAATCCGCGGCTGGAACGGCGGGAAGCCCCGCAAGCTGCGCGGGGCTGTACGGCCGGACGTCGCGTTCCTGGTTGCGGACGCGCAGGTGCCCGGGAACGCCGCACACCGCCGGGCCGCCGAGTCCGCGCAGGCGGACTGTGTGCCGTTGTTGCCGCGAATTCATTCGCTCCGGGAAGCCGGCGGGTCAATCGGTTGCGGACGCGCAGACGCCTGGGACGCCGCACACGGCCGGGCCGCCGAGTCCGCGCAGGCGGACTTTGTGACGTTCCAGCCGCGGTTTCAACCGCCGGGAAAGAGCCGGCGGCGCCGGATTCCGCGGTCCGTAGTTTGAAAAATCGAGGGAGTCGCGTCCACCGAACGGGAGGGGCACATGCAGCAGGTGCAGATGGGGCGTACGGGGCGGCGGGTGGCGCGCATCGGGCTGGGGGGAATGCCGCTTTCCATCCCCGGCCGGCCCGACCGCGAAGACGCAAAGCAGGTCATCCGCCGCGCGGTGGAGCTGGGCGTGAACTTCATCGACACGGCCGACGTCTATTGCATGGACGACTCCGACATCGGCCACAACGAGCGACTGATCGCGGAGACGCTGGACGAGCTGGGCGTGCGCGACGACGTGCTGGTGGCCACCAAGGGCGGCCTGGTGCGCCCGGAGGGGCGCTGGGAGCGCGACGGCCGCCCGGAGCAGCTGCGCCGCGCCTGCGAGCACAGCCTGCGGATGCTGGATACCGACCGCATCGGCCTGTACCAGCTGCACGCGCCCGACCCCAGAGTGCCGTTCGCCGACAGCGTGGGCGAGATGGCGCGGCTGTACGACGAGGGAAAGGTGGTGGCGGTGGGCCTGAGCAACGTGTCGCTGATGCAGCTGCAGGCGGCGCTGGCCATCGTCCCCATCACCTCGGTGCAGAACCGCTACAACCCGTGGGACCGCTCGTCGGAGCTGGAAGGCGTCATCCGCTACTGCGACCAGAACTCCATCACCTTCCTTCCCTACTCGCCCGTGGGCGGGCGCCGCCGCGTGCCGGTGCTGCGCGAAAGCGAGGAGATCCAGGCCATCGGCCAGCGGCACGGCGGCGCCACCCCCGAGGAGCTGGTGCTGGCGTGGATCCTGGCCGCTTCGCCCTCGCTGGTCCCCATCCCCGGCGCCAGCCGCGTGGAGAGCGTGGAGAGCAGCGTCCGCGCCGAGTCCCT
>DASQBH010000629.1:0-4042 GCA_035635315.1 Longimicrobium sp. | reverse complement strand
GGGCATCGGCCGGTGGCGCGCTCGCCACGCGCGACATCGTGTCCCGCACGTCCGCAGTGGCGGGGCGGACGAAGCTTTCCTGGAAGGATCGGGAACGGCACCGGATGGAAGCGCGGCAGCGGGCCATCCGCATTTTTTTCGCGACCCCCATCGACCTCCACAGCACCCGCCACCCCGTCATCCGGCTTCACCCGATGCGCGCTCCCGTGAACCGTCCTACCTCACGACCGCAGCGGGAACGTGCTGGCCCATCTCGCGCGCCGACACTTTTAAGATCGCGCATCAGGTGTTCGTGGAGGCTGGGTCCGGCGCGCTTCCGGCAGGCCTCGTCGCAGGCGGATGGCGGCGATGAGCATGAGCATGAGGGTTCTCAAAAAATTTGTCATGGCCCCTCACTGCGTCAGCACCATCCATCCAACCCGACGTTCCACGCCCGATGTCCAACCCGAAACGGGGAAGTACCTCGCCCGGCTCCGGGGATGCCGCCGGACGAGGCTGAACAGCGTCGGAGCGCCGCCGCCCGCCTCGCCTGCAACCAAATCCGCGAAGCGCCGATTTTTTATCCGCTGGGGAGTGGCAGCGTGACGTCCTTCGCCGCCATCGAAGCAACCGTGGCCAGCTCGCGCGATGAACGACGCTGGCCGGGCCCACGGCGGGGGGGGGAATTTCGGCGGCCGCGTCTCCCCAACGGGGTGGAGACGCGGTCCACCCACCGGACCTTCATTCCATCACCGTGAAACAGGAGACCACCACCATGGGCATGCTGCTTTCCTACGCGGTCACCACCGACCCCGACCCCCTCCAGGCCAGTCCTGCCGACGGCGCCGTCTCTACCGGGGCGCTCACCATCGTGGTGTCGAACAACATCGACGACGCGATCTACTGCAACCAGATCGTGTTCGGGATCCCCGAGGGGACGCTCGCCCAGCAGCTCACCAACGACGACACCAGCCTGCAATGCGCGATCACCCCCGACACGTGGTCGATCACGGCCAACGGCGGGGGCACCTTCACCGCCACCCCGGTGAACCCGTCCGGCAACGAGATCACCGACCGCGGCCTGGTCGTGGAGATCTTCGACATCCAGGTGAACCAGGAGCCGGGCACGGCGTCGATCAGCATCGTCGAAACGTCGTCGAACGACCCCAACGGCCCCTTCGACACCAGCGACGGCACCCTCACCGTGGCGAAGTTCCCGTACGGGTTCTTCTTCGACAACTTCGCCCCGAGTGCCGTGCAGATCGACGACGGCGGGAGCGTGACGCTGACCTGGAACGGCTCCGACGGCCCGATCTACACGCTGTTGTGGGGCTCGCAGGCGGTCGACGTGACGGAGGTGCGGAGCTACACGGTGGGCCCGCTGAACGCCGACACCACCTTCCTGCTGCAGGCCACCTACCAGTCGCAGGGCGCCACGGCCACCACGTCGCTCACCACCAGCGTGAACGTGGGGAACCCGGACCTCACGCTCAGCACCCTCACGGTCACCGGCGACGCGACCGTCAACGGCGTCCTGGCCGCCGGCACCGTGAACGTCACCACCCTGGCCGCCAACGACGCGACCGTCGCCGGCACGCTCAAGGGCGCCGACTTCGGCACGGTCGACCTCGGCGCCGGGGCCAGCGTGAGCGGCGGCCCGCTGACGGTGCTCGGGGCGATGGCCGCGCTCGGCGCCCCCCAGCCGCTCACCCTCACCTCCGACGGCACGGGCGGCACCACCTTCCAGAACAACAGCGGGACGTTCATCGCGTCGACCGACGGCCTCGTGGTCGGGTCGATCTACCAGACCAGCCCGCTCGTGGCCCCGCCGTGCAACGGGACGATCACCGCGGGGAACAGCAGCGTCTTCGTGCAGGCCAGCCTGGGGCCGCCCGTGGGCGACGTGATCCCGAACCAGTGGTTCTACGGCGCGGGATCGCTGCTCCTCCCCGTGCGCCGGAACGACACCTTCGGGGTCTCGTCGTCCACCCCGCTCAACAACACGGCGGACCCGACGATCGCCTTCTTCTTCATCCCGTTCGGCAGCGGCGGCGTCACGGCGACCGACTCCGACAACTAGCGAACGTCGCGCGCATCCGCGCCAGGCTGCCCGGCGGGGCCGCCGGGCGCGGGTGGGCGCTGGAACCGGAGGGTGAGATGCCGCAGATCCGCATCATGACGTGGAACGTCCGCACGTTCAGCTTCAACCGGGCGCTGGTCGGGCCGCCCGGATCGAAGGGGACGCTGGTGAACATCGTGGCGCAGGTCATCCAGGCCGCCATGGCCCCGGCCCCCGTAGACGTGGTGCTCATCGTCGAGCTCAGCGCGGGAGAGGCGCGGGCGACGATGAGCGCGCTGTCAACGGTCCTGCGAGGAGCCTACCGCGCCGATCCCTGGAGCGGGTTCCTGATCTCTTACGAGACCGGAAACGAGTGCTACGGAATGCTGATCCGCGACCTCGACACCGTCCGCGTCGTCTACCCTGCCGCGGGGCCTCCCGGCGACAAGTACAGCCCGCTGTCGAACCTGGAGATGAACAGTTTCTCGATCTGGCCCAGTGCGGACTGGGCCGCTTCCGCGTACCCGTTGAGGCTCGAGCAGGGCCCGGGAATCCCGCTGATCGAGGACTATGCAAGTTCGGCTGGGGGACAGACGCGGTTTCCCGGGCAGCCGGTGGCGCTGGGAGGGTTAGCGCAGGGGCTCGGCTCCCGCGTGCCGGCCATGCCGATCCTCTGGATCCGGGGGGCCCACACCTCCTACATGGTGCCGATCGTGATCATGCACCTGGCGGCCATCCAGGGGAACGGCAACAACGCGCTCGCGAGGGGCCAGATCGAGCACCTGCGGTATCTGCACATCGCGCAGATGTTCGATTCGCCCGCGGGCGCCGGGTACCTCGCCGTCGGGACGGCACCCGGAACCGTGACGGCCGTACCGGTGCAGGAGCTCCTCTTTACGGGCGACTTCAACGTCGATTTCCTGGACAACCAGGGGCACGGGCTGGTGAACGCCGCCTACGGCACCGTCACACCCATGCTGGCGGGGGGCGGCTCGGCCGCGCCCGCAGCGCTCCCCGCGGCGCCCGGGCCGGTCCCCGCGGTGCCGTACGCGGGACCCTTCGATCCTGGACCGCCGGTCGACCAGATCCCCCCGCAGCAGCTCCGCACGGCCATCACCGCGCAGGGGACAATCCTCGGCGTCCCCCAGGGTCCGCCGGCGATCCCGCCGGCGCCGTTCGTGACCGCGGCCTTCGACAACTTTTTTTACGGCGGGCAGCAGCTCACCACCGCACCCCCCCTGTTTGGAGCCGACGCCGGGCTGGCGGTGAACCTCCCCGGTGCCATCCAGGCACGGCAGCTCGACGTCTCGCTGCTGGCGGCCGCGTACGGGGGTAGTCCGGGGTACCGGGTGAGCGACGCCCCGAACCTCCAGGGCGCCGGTCCGATCTCGGACGACGAGGCCCGGATCGGCGCGAACCTGATCAGCGACCACCTTCCCGTGATCCTGCAGTTCGACTGCCCGTAGCCGGAGGAACCCATGGATACGGCCGAACTCCAGGCGATCATCCGGCAGCAGCTGGCGAGCCCGCCCTTCACGGTGTCGGGCGCGCTGCTGGAGTCGCCGGACGTCACCACGCTCTTCACCGCCTTCTTCGGCGCGGACAGCTTCGTGCTGGACGGCGCGCAGAGCAGCGACGACCTGGTGGTGAGCGGCACCATGACGCAGCCGCTGGTCGGCCTCACGAAGCTGCAGGCGGTGGCGACCTTCTCGGTCGCCGACAACACGGCGCAGGTGAGCGTGGCGCTGGACGCGCTCCCCGAGGGCTGGACGCCGAGCGACACGTTCCCCCAGCTCGCCGGGAGTGTCTTCGACCAGTTCTCGTGGACCTCGCCCGCGCTGGAGCTGAGCTCCACGCCGCCGCCGCTGCCGCCCGACTTCCCCGTCGGCTTCGGGTACTCGCCGTATTCGCCGGGCCTGGTGGCGGCGGAGGTCCCGGGTCTCGCCCTCACCGCCACCATCGCGCCGCTCCCGCAGTTCACCGGATCGCTCGAATGGCTCCTGT
>DASQBH010000628.1:0-5935 GCA_035635315.1 Longimicrobium sp. | reverse complement strand
AGGCGCTGTGGTCCATCGCCCGGTACGAGGTGCGCAACGAGCTGCGCCTGATCAGCACCTGGGTGTACTTCGGGCTGCTGTTCGCGCTGACGTTCATCATGATGGCGGCCATGGCGGGGACGTGGCCGGACTTTGACCTGGGGTCGCGGGTGCAGCTGGCCAACGCGCCGCGGCCGGTGGCCAACCTGATCGCCGTCCTCTCCATCCTGTCCGTCCCCATCACCAGCGCGCTGGCGGGGCGCGCGGTGCACCGCGACTTCGAGACGCGCGTGCACCCGCTGTTCTTTACCACGCCCGTCAGCAAGACCGCGTACCTGGGCGGGCGCTACCTGGGGACGGTCATCGCCAACCTGCTGGTGTTCCTGGGGATCCCGCTGGGTGCCATGGCGGCCGCGGCGATGCCGTTCACGGACGCCGACCGCATCGGCCCGTTCCGGCTGGACGCGTACGCCACGCCGTTCGCGCTGATCGTGATCCCCAACGTGCTGGTGACGGCGGCGCTGTTCCTGGTGCTGGCGGCGCTCACGCGGCGGGTGCTGGCCAACCAGGTGGGCGGGATGGTGCTGCTGCTGGGGTGGACGGTGTCGCGCCTGTTCGCCAGCGCGCTGGAGGAGGACTGGGTGACGCACCTGTCCGACCCCTTTGGCGCGGCGCCGCTGAACTGGGCCACCCGCTACTGGACGGTGGCGGAGCAGAACTCCCTTTCCATCCCCCTTACCACGGCGCTGCTGGCCAACCGCGCCCTCTGGGTGGCGGTGGGCGCCGGCATCCTGGCGTACGGCATCGCCCGGTTCCGCTTCAGCCAGTTCGCGCGCGAAGACGCGGGGCGCGCGCCGCAGGGTGCGGCGGGCGAGGAGGCGCCGTCGCTGGCGGCGCGGCTCACGCTTCCCCGGCCGCGGCTGTCGTTCGGCACGCGGGCGCGGTGGGCGCAGCTGGCCACGATGACGCGCGACGGCACGCGGCGCATCCTGCGCGGGGTGTGGTTCTGGATCCTGGCGGGGCTGTGCGTGGCGTTCATCCTGATCTTCGCCACGGAGCTGGGCACCATCTACGGCACCGAGACGTACCCGGTCACCTACCAGGTGCTGGAGATGCTGGCGGGATCGTTCGTCCTCTTTCTCGTCATCATCATCACCATCTACGCCGGCGAGCTGGTGTGGGAAGAGCGCGAGACGGGCGCCGCGCAGATCCACGACTCGCTGCCGGTGCCGACGTGGATCCCGTTCGTCTCCAAGGTCATCGCGCTCATCGCCATGGTGGCGGTGCTGCTGGCGGTGTCGATGCTCACGGGGATGCTGATCCAGGCGGCGCGCGGCTACTTCCGCTTTCAGCCCGGGCTGTACCTGCGCGAGCTGTTCGGGCTGTACCTGCCGATGTTCTCGCTGCTGGTGGTGCTGGCGGTGGCGGTGCAGTCGCTGGTGAACCACAAGTACGTGGGGCACCTGATCGTGATCCTGTTCTACGTAAGCACGCCGCTGCTGTACCTGGCCGGGCTCACCCACAACCTGTTCCACTACTCGTCCACGCCCGAGACGTTCTACAGCGACATGAACGGCTACGGTCACACGGTGGAGCCGTGGGGGTGGTACACGCTGTTCTGGGCTGGGGTGGCCGTGCTGCTGGCGGTGCTGAGCAACCTGTTCTGGGTGCGGGGGATGGAGACGGGGGGGCGGTGGCGGATGCGGCTAGCCCGCGCGCGCTTCCGGCGTCCGGCGCTGGTGGCGACGGTGCTGGCCGGGGCGCTGATCCTGGGGACGGGCGGCTTCATCATCCACAACACGGTGCGGCTGAACGAGTGGCGCACGGGGGACGAGGAGGAGCGGATCAACGCGGAGTACGAGAAGCAGTACAAGCGCTTCGAGACCCTGCCGCAGCCGCGCATCACCGCCGTCACCCTGGACGTGGACATCTATCCGGAGCGGCGCGACCTGCGGATCCGCGGCACCTATCGCCTGGTCAACCGCTCCCCGCGTCCGATTGACCAGGTGCACGTGGACCTGTTCAACACGCTGCTCATCCGGCGGATGGAGCTGGGGGTGCCGGCGCGGCGGATCATCGGTGACCGGGAGAAGGGATACTACGCGTTCCGTTTGGCCCGCCCGCTGGCGCCGGGTGATTCGACGGAGCTGCGCTTCGAGGTGGAGCACGACGCGCGCGGGTTCGAGGACGAGCCGTCGTTCTTTCCCGTGGTGGAGAACGGGACCTTCTTCAACAGCCAGTACCTGCCGGGGATCGGCTACAACCCCCAGGGCGAGCTGGACGACGAGGGCGCGCGCGAGCGCCACGGGCTGCCGCCGCGCCCCCGCGTGGCCCCGATCGGCGACCCGCGCGGCCGGGCGCGCAACTTCGTCTCGCGCGACGCGGACTGGATCCGCTTTGCGGCGACGGTCAGCACCTCGGCGGACCAGACGGCGCTGGCGCCGGGGCGGCTGGAGCGGCAGTGGCGGCAGGGCGACCGGCGCTACTTCCGGTACGTGATGGACGTGCCGATGCTGAACTTCTACTCGTTCCTGAGCGCGCGGTACGCGGTAAAGAAGGATCGGTGGAAGGGGGTGGAGATCGAGGTGTTCCATCACCCCGGCCACGAGTACAACGTGGACCGGATGATCCGGGCGGTGAAGGAGTCGCTGGACTACTACACGCAGTGGTACGGACCGTACCAGCACAGCCAGGTGCGCATCGTGGAGTTTCCGCGCTACGGGGAGTTCGCGCAGTCGTTCGCGGGGACCATTCCGTACAGCGAGGGGATCGGCTTCATTGCCGACGTAAAGAAGGACGACATCGACTACCCGTTCTTCGTGACGGCGCACGAGGTGGCGCACCAGTGGTGGGGGCACCAGCTCGTCCCGGCGGACGTGCAGGGCGGCGCCATGCTGACCGAGACGCTGGCGGAGTACGGGGCGCTGATGGTGATGGAAAAGGAGTACGGGCGCGGGCAGATCGGCCGCTTTCTTCGCCATGAGCTGGACGGCTACCTGCAGGGGCGCACCACCGAGCGGCGGGCGGAGATGCCGCTGGCCCTGGTGGAGTACCAGCAGTACATCCACTACAACAAGGGCGCGCTGGCGATGTACGCGCTGCGCGACTACGTGGGCGAGGAGCGGGTGAACGGGGCGCTGCGGGCGTTCGTCGACGAGGCTCGGGGGATGCGCGGGCGCTACCCAACCTCCGAGGACCTGCTGCGCCACCTGCGCGCCGCGACGCCGGACTCGCTGCAGCCGGTGATCGAGGACCTGTTCGAGACGGTGACGCTGTGGGACCTGCGCGCCACCCGCGCCGAGGGGACGGACCTGGGCGGCGGCCGCTACCAGGTGGACGTGACGGTCACGGGCCGCAAGCTGCGCGCGGGCCCCTTGGGCGACGAGACGCCGGTGCCGATGGACGACCTGGTGGAGATCGGGGTGTATGGCGCGGACAAGGAGGAGCCGATCTGGCTGCGGAAGTTCCGCTACGACGGCCGCCAGCGCACCTTCCGCATCGTGGTGGACGAGTGGCCGCGCCGGGCGGGGATCGACCCGCTGCACAAGCTGATCGACCGCGAGCTGGACGACAACGTCCAGGACATCACCCGCCGCCCCGGCACGCCCGCTCCCCGGCGCACGCCTGTCGACAGCGCTCATCCCTAACGCAAAAACAAACAGCGAAAGGTACAATGCTTTTTGCGGATTCGGTAACCTGACAGGATTGGGTGTGCGCTGGCAATCATTCCGGGCCGCCGGTGCTGCCGCGGCGGTTCAACGGTCATCGCTCCTGACCAATAGGAGCGGCTGAGACGGAAAGGGTTTGCCTCCCACGGAGTCAACGGGGTCAGCGGAGTCGAACAGCTCCGCCAACTCCGTTGATTGCATTGGGGATGGCTCGATCCGGAGGCCGCGGACGGATGGCGGAAAACCGGTACGCGAGTTGGCGGGTCGCGGTTTTGAGGGGCGCGGGAGGGTTTTTAGCTTGGGGGCATCGTTGAAGGTTGCATGACGAACCTTGAACCCCCGTGGTGAAAATGAAGCTTCCCGACCTCATCCGGCGCCTGGAGCAGGATGGCTGGGTGCGGAGGCGGCTGCGCGGCCCGCACCGGCAGTACGTTCACCCGCACAAGCCCGGCGTGCTCACCATCCGCCGGCACCTGACCCACGAGCTGGCGCCCGGCGCGCTGAACAGCATCCTGCAGCAGGCGGGGGTGGCGCCATGAAAGGCTACCTCGTGGTGTTCGAGCCCACGGCCACCGGCTATTCGGCGTATTCGCCAGACCTGGGCGGATGCGTGACGACCGGCTCCACCCGCCCCGAGGCGGAGACCAACATCCGCGAAGCCGTGGAGTTCCACCTGCTGGGGCTGGCCGAGGAGGGCCAACGCGTGCCCGAGCCGCGGGCCGGGTACACGCACGTGTACATCGAACCCTGACCGCACACCTCAGCCGCCCGCCGTCCGCGGCGGGCGCGCAGGCGCGGGGGCGCGGTAGGTGAAGCGCGCCTTGAGCTTCAGAAAGTGCTTTTCGTACAGGTGCCAGCTGGCCAGCGCCGCCAGGACGCACGCGGCGCCCATCAGCAGCGTGTAGCCCAGCAGGCCGGGCAGCTCCCGGCGCGTGCCGGCGAACGCGTCCGGCGACACGCCGGCAAGCCGCGCCAGCGTGAGCAGCGGCACGTGCACCACGTACAGCCCGTAGCTGTAGCGGCCAAAGAAGCGCAGCACGTGGCTGGAGAGCAGCCGCGGCAACCGCGCGGGCCCGGCGTCCAGCGCGAGCACCAGCACGGCGCCGAAGAAGAACGCGAGCGCCGTGTATCCCACGGACACCATGTACGCGCCGCCGGGGTCGAAGCCGGACGGATGCAGTGCCGCGCCCGCGAGCACTGCGGCCGAGACGGCCAGCACCGGCGTCGCCATCCGCCGCAGCCGCCCCGGTCCGCCGCCGGCTCGCGAGATCAGCGCGATGGCGCCGCCCAGCGCAAGGCCGTCCAGCCGCGCGGGCGTCTGAAAGTAGACGTGGTGCAGGTCCGCCCCCGCGAGCACGCTGCCCACGCGGTACGCGAGCGCGCCCAGCAGGCACGCGGCGCACACCCGCAGCGCGTTCGTGCGCGACAGCGTGAAGACGACGAGGGGCCAGACGAGGTAGAACTGCTCCTCGATGGCCAGACTCCACAGGTGTCCGGCGAAGTCCAGTGCCTGGTTGGGCAGCGGGCGAAAGTTCTGGAGGTAGAGCCAGTACGGAAGCTGGTCCGCGACCCCGGTCGTGTACGCGTGCGCGCCGACCAGGGGTGGGACCACGAAGAGCAGGAGGACGAAGGCGTAGTACAGCGGCAGGATGCGCAGCGCGCGCCGCATGTAGAAGGTGCGAAAACGGTGCGGCGTGTCGCGCGCGTCCGCCAGGATGCCGGTGATCAGAAAGCCGGAAAGGACGAAGAACAGGTCCACGCCGGTCCACCCGATGCCGAACACCTGCTTCACCAGACGGGCCGGTGCGCCGGCCGGCGTGCCCAGCGCGGAGGTCAGGTGCAGCAGGAGCACGCCCAGGATGGCGCACCCGCGCAGGCCGTCCAGCGCGGGAACGTGCGCTCGCTCGCCCGTGGGCGCGGTGCCGCCGTGGGGCTCGGTGGGCGGAGGGGGAGCGGCCGCGGTGGGGGTCGACCCGGAGGCGGGGATGTTCAACGCGAGGGATAGAAAGGGACGATCACCGGGAGAGCCGCAACTTATTGGAGCCATCAGGTGATGGACAACCGCCGGGCGTCAGCGGCTCGCGGTGCCGTCGAGGACCTGGCGGATGAAGCGCGTCATCGCGGCGAGGGTCGTATCGCGCTGCTCGGCGTGGGGGGCGTGGCCGCAGGCGGGGAGCAGGAGCGTCTGCACGGGGCCGCCGGAGCCGTGCTGGATGGATTCCACGTGCTTCCAGCTGCCGTACTCGTCGTCCGCGCCCTGGATCACCAGCGTAGGGACGGTGATGCCG
>DASQBH010000627.1:0-2171 GCA_035635315.1 Longimicrobium sp. | reverse complement strand
TCCTACGCCGTGCTGCGCAAGCAGAGCCTGCTGGGCGACGCCATCAGCCACGCCGCCCTCCCCGGCATCGCGCTCGCCTTTCTGCTGACGGGGAGCAAGGCGCCGCTGGTCCTGGTGCTGGGCGCCGCGGCGGCCGGATGGCTGGGAACGCTGCTGGTGATGCGCATCGTCAACGCCACGCGCGTAAAGGAAGACAGCGCACTGGGCATCGTGCTTTCCGTCTTCTTTGGCTTTGGCCTCGTGCTGCTGACGTACATCCAGAAGCAGCCGGACGCCAGCCAGGCCGGCCTGGACCGCTTTCTCTTTGGCCAGGCGGCCACGCTGCTGCAGCGCGACGTCATCATGATCTCCGTGCTGGGCGGCATCGCCGTCACCGTGGCCGCGCTGTTCTGGAAGGAGTTCAAGCTGCTTTCGTTCGATCCGGACTACGCGGCCAGCCTGGGCTTTCCCGTGCGCTGGCTGGACGTGCTGCTGACGTCCGTCCTCGTCCTCTCCATCGTGATCGGCCTGCAGACGGTGGGCGTGGTGCTGATGAGCGCGATGGTGGTGGCCCCCGCGGCGGCCGCGCGCCAGTGGACGGACCGCATGGGGACTATGGTGATCGTCGCCGGCGGGCTGGGCGCGCTGGCGGGCGTAAGCGGCGCGGTGATCAGCTCGCTGGGTCAGCACGTACCCACCGGGCCGACGATCGTGCTCTGCCTGACGGCGATCGTCCTGGTCTCGCTGGCGCTGGCGCCCAACCGTGGCCTCGTCTGGGAGTCGGTGCGGCAGGCGCGCAACCGGCGGCAGCTGCACGTGACGGCCGTGCTGCGCGACCTGAACGCGCTGTCGGTGCAGCACGGCGGGCACGAGCACGTGCACACCAGCGCCGTGCTGGAGGCCATGCACCCCGGCGCGCGGCACGAGCTGCAGGCGCTGGCGGAGCGCGGCTGGGCGCGCAAGACGGGCGCGGACGGCTGGTCCATCACCGCCGAGGGCAAGACGGAGATGGACCGCCGCGCCGGCACCGGCGAAGAGGAGAACAGCTGATGGGACCGGAACAGGAGATCCAGTGGATCGCGGCCGTCACCGCGGCGGCGTGCGCGCTCCCCGGCGTGTTTCTGGTGCTGCGCCGCATGTCGCTGATGAGCGACGCCATCAGCCACGCCATCCTGCTGGGCATCGTCCTCGCCTTTTTCGTCACCGAGAACATCGCCTCGCCGCTCCTGGTGCTGGCGGCGGCGCTCACCGGCGTGCTGACGGTGTCGCTGGTGGAAGTGCTCAACCGTACGCGGCTGGTGAAGGAGGACGCCGCGATCGGCCTGGTCTTTCCCGCGCTGTTCAGCCTGGGCGTGATCCTGATCTCGCGCTACGCGGGGAACGTGCACCTGGACGTGGATGCCGTGCTGCTGGGCGAGCTGGCCTTTGCGCCCTTCAACCGGCTGGTGGTGGGCGGCACGGACCTGGGGCCGCGCACCCTCTGGCTGATGGGGATCGTGCTGCTGCTGAACGCGGCCTTCATCCTGGCGTTCTACAAGGAATTGAAGCTGACGACGTTCGATGCGGCGCTGGCCGGCGCGCTGGGGTTTGCGCCGGGCGTGATCCACTACCTGTTCATGACGCTGGTGAGCGTGACGGCCGTTGGGGCGTTCGATGCGGTCGGCTCCGTGCTCGTCGTCGCGCTGATGATCGCGCCGCCGGCCAGCGCGTACCTGCTGACGGACCGGCTGCCGCGGATGATCGGGCTGAGCATGGGGCTGGGGGTGGTGAGCGCGCTGGCGGGGTACTGGATGAGCTACCTGTTCGACGTGTCCATCGCGGGGTCCATGGCCACGATGACGGGCGTGATCTTTCTGCTCGTCTTCTTCTTCGCGCCGGAGCGGGGGCTGCTGGCCATCGCGCGGCGGCGGGCGCGGCAGCGGTGGGAGTTCGCGCAGACCATGCTGGCCATCCACCTGCTGAACCACGAGGAATCGCCCGATGCCGCCATCGAGAGCCGCGAGGCGCACCTGCACGAGCACCTGCGCTGGCAGCCCGACTTCGCGCGCCAGGTGGTGCGCGGCGCCGAGCGCACCGGCCTGCTCACCCGCGCCGGCGAAGATGCCCTGGTGCTGACGGAGCGCGGTCGGACGGCCGCGCGCGAGGCGGTCGGACTCGGCGCGTAGCTCCTTTTCTCGCGGGGCGTAACAGAT
>DASQBH010000626.1:0-4222 GCA_035635315.1 Longimicrobium sp. | reverse complement strand
CCGCAGCCGCTGCTCCTCTGCGGGGGTGCCCGCCTCCATCTCGGAGATCGCCGCGAGCGTGCTCTCGTACTCTCCCTTTGTCCGGATCATCTAGCCACCTAAGGCACGAGAAGTAATACGCCTTTCCGGCGGAACGTCCCCCGCTGCTGCCGGAAGGCCTGCGGGAATGTGAGCATCCGCCCGGCCCTGTCCTTGATACCGCAGGACTGTCCCAGGTCGGGAAAGATGTCGATGTGGTACTTACCCCAGAACGGCAGCTTGGGCACCTTAGCGTCCGGGAACGAACGAAGTCGATAGCGGTCCCACGTCCACACGGGATCGCCGTCCATCTGGTTCAGGCGGTCCTCGAACCCGTCGAGGTCGAACGGGTCCTCGAGGGTGAAGTATGCGTCGATGTCGCCGGGGCGGTCTACCATCTCCAAGAACGAGCCGTCGACCACGATCTCCTTGGCTCCCGCCTTCCAGAACATGTCAGAAACGACCCGCAGGTTCTCGACCAGTTCCGCACGCCACTCCCGGTCCCACGAACGCGAACGGAGGCCAGCCCCGGTCACTAGGTGGCTGGCGGCGATCTGATCGATGGTGGCCTGAACGTCGCCCGGGAGCAGGCCCTCGCTGTTGAAGCGCGGGATCACTGGCGGTTCAGGTCGCGGGTCGTCCGAGGACTTGACATATTTGTTAAGTTATGCGAGACTGGTTGCGGCGTCAAGGCGGGTGAGTTGGCCTCGCGATGCCTACCGCCTCGTCCTTTGTCCAAGGCGGCACCCAGTCATCAGGTTCCGAGGTCTGTCCCATGATCGCCAGCGCTCCCTCCACCCTTCGCACCACTGCGAGCGATGCTTCCTCGCAGACCGTTCCACAGTGCTTCGACGCGGTGCTGCAGTCGCTCAGCATCGAGGCCTCGCGTGCCAAGGCGTCGAAGCAACAGCAGGCGCTCAGGGACAACCTGTCCTCCCACCTCGCGGTGCTGATGTCCCTGCTGACCGGCTCGTACCGGCGCGGGACGCAGATCCCCCCGCTGGACGACATCGACGTCCTGCTGGTGCTCGACCTCGAGGAATACGCCGCGTACCACGTGAACACGGTGGAGGCCACCCGGTCCGTGCTCGTGATGGTGAGGACGGCGCTGCGCGCGGCCTACCCTCACAGCGAGATCGAGACCTTCGACCGCTGCGTGCGCATCCAGTTCACCGGCACCGGCATCGGATTCGACGTGACGCCGGCGTTTCAGCTTGCCGAAGACATCTTCTCCATCCCGGACAAGGCCCAGGGCCGCTGGATCCTCACGAACCCGAAGGAGCACCAGCGGCAGATCAGCCGGGCGAACCAGGATGTGTGCGACTGCCAGCTCATCCCGCTTGTGAAGCTCCTGAAGGCCTGGAACCTTGAGCAGGGCCACGTGCTCTCGGGGTTCCATCTTGAGGTGATGGCCTATCGGGCGCTGACGTTCGCCCCGGCCAACTTCCGGGAGGGTCTGGCCTACCTCTTCGAGCAGCTGGTCACGGCCGTGAAGTCGCGTACGCCGGATCCCTGGCCGGGGGGCCTGGACGTTGATGCTGACCTCACCGACTATGCGCGCGAGCGGGCCGGGAAGCGCTTGGCGGAGGCGGCGGAGATCGCGCGCGCCGCGGTAGAGGCTGACGACGCGGGCGATCCGGACGCCGCGCACTGGGGGTGGAGGCAGATCTTCGGACCGCGATACCCCGAGGCGGGCGTGAAGCCGCGTGCCGCGGCGAAGCTGTCGCCGTTCGGCGCAGCGGCGGTCATCGCGCGCCAGGGCATGATCTCCGCCACTTCGGCCGGCCTGATCGCGCCCGCCGCTGCCTACGCGTCGACGCGCAGCGGCACGAGCCACGGCGGCGACTGGGAGCCGGGCGATCCGGACCCGGCGAGTGGACCGGACTCCATGCCGCGCGGGGAGCTCGAGCGCCAGATCGCGGAGGTGCTGGCCCAGTTCACCGGGCTCCGGCGGATGACGCCGGCCGAGGCGGCGGCGGATCCGGAGCTCTGGCCGGTGAACGCGGACACGTCCGATACGCTTTACACGGTCCTCGTGGGGGTCCAGGGGACCAACCTGGGCCGGCGCCACAGGATCCTGGTGGCCGTCCCGGTGGACGCTCCCATCGCCGAGTCGAAGCTGTATGCCGTCGACTACCAGCCCGCGTACCGGAACGACGGCGCCGGCCGCTACCGGCCGGCACGGGGGATCCGCCACCGCTGGAAGAGGCACTCGCTCTGCACCCACGCAGCCTGCGACCGCTGGGACGCGAGGCTGGTCACCCTGGTGATCTGGGGCGCGGAGTGGCTGTTCCGCCAGGATTTCTTCCAGCGCTACGGCTACTGGCCGGGGGCCGAGATCGGGGGTGACGGCCGGCGCCGGCTGAACCCGCTCCACGGTGGACGGGTGCGTTCGGGGAGGCGGAAATGAGCGACACCGATCAGGAGGCGCGCCGCCTGTCGAAGGCGCTCTTCGGGATCGCGAAGAGCGCTTCCGCCGTCGCGTTCACGGGCGAGCTCGCCGCCCTCGTGCTGGGAGGGTGGCTGGCTGTCACGCAGGTGCCGCAGTGGTCGTCCACGACGGTGCTTGGTGCTCTGGCACTCCTGACCTTCCTGGCGCGCAGCACGGCGGAGCGCTGGAAGGAGCAAGGGGACGATGTGCTGCGGCGCCTCGACCTCGCCGACGGCTTGGGGCGGGCGGTTACGCCCCACGAGCTCGCCGACTTCGATGCGGGAGCTCCGGCCTTGGCGAACTGGCTTTCGAGGGGAGCGGACGCCGCGGAACCCTACTTCGCCTCCCGCCTGCCGCCGTCTCCTGCGCGCCTCGTCGAGAACCTGCGCGAGTCGGCATGGTGGACGTCGCACGTGGCCCGGACGGCGGAGTGGCTGCAGCGCATCTGGATCACGTCGTTCGCCGTCCTCGGCGTCTGGTCCTTGATGGTCGCGGCAATGCGCGCAGGCAGCGCGTCGTCCTTCCTGGCTGCCCCCGGATTCGCCGTCGCCGTGCTGATCTTCCTGTTCACTGACGGCCCGTACCGCCGTGTCGGAGAGTTCCGCGAGTTCCGTGAAGCGGCGGCGCGGGTCGAGATGGAGGCTGGACACTCCCTGCGGCAGCCCGACAGGATCACAGAGCCTGATGCGCTCCTTCTCGCAGCGCAGTACCACTTGGCGCGCAAGGGCTCTCCGCTCCTCCCGGCGATCGTGTGGCGCCTGCGGGCACCCAGGCTCAACCGGTTGTGGGCAGAGGTGGCACGCCATCAGGCGGGCCCGGCGGGAGCATGAGTCGCAGCAGAAGCCGCGCGCCGGCCGAGGCAGTTGTCGCAGATGCATTCCGTGAATTCCTGCTGGGGATCACGCCTGCGGCACACGAGGTAGAGTCCGCCCGCTTGCGGGTTGACGCCATCAAGAAGCGCTTGGCGTCCAGCTTCTATCTCCGCAACGTGCAATGGGTCGGGAGCTATTCGAAGGGGACCGCGGTGCGGGGACTGAGCGATGTTGACCTGTTCGCCTGCCTCGCGCGCGACGAGGTGCGCTGGGGAGAGCGGGTGGTGAACTCCCGCTCGTTCGCCAAGCGGGTCCGTGACGAGCTACAAGGACGGTACCCCGCGACAGAGGTCCGTCGTGACGGCCCGGCGGTGGCCCTCAGGTTCGCTACCGGAACCGAGTGTTTCGATGTTGTTCCAGCGGTGTTCGCGGACTTCCAGGGAGGTTCGCCGACGTACCATATCCCGGACGGCTCCGGCGGGTGGGTGCTCACCGCGCCGTATGCGCACCAGCGCTACCTGCACGCTGCCGCAGCGCGAAGCGGGGGTAAGCTCCCTCGCGTTGTTCAGGTTATCAAATGGTGGACACGGGTTCGCAAGCGTGCTATCCCGCTGAGATCCTTTCACATCGAGATGGTGCTCGCCGGTGCGGACGCGGCGGTCGGCGCCTACGGATATGCGAAGCTCACAGCCGCCGCGTTCCGTATGCTCGCAGACCGCCAGGGAGCCGCGTTGCGAGATCCGCTACAGATCTCCGGGCTCATCCAGGCGACCGGCGACGACAAGCGAGACTCCGTGACGAAAGCTCTTCGGCAAAGCGCGGGGTGGGCCCGGGCGGCATTGGATGCTGCAGCCGCGGGAGATGCGGACGGAGCCCTCGCCGGGTGGAACAGGGTCTTCAATGGCGTGTTCGCGTAACCTGGACCTGCGACGTCGGCAAAGCACGCGGCGAGTAATCCGTC
>DASQBH010000625.1:0-2676 GCA_035635315.1 Longimicrobium sp. | reverse complement strand
GACCCACACACCCCGAGCCATGAGGCTTTCGATGATGCTGCGCAACGCGCTGCTCGCGCTGCTGCTCCCCGTGCTGGCCGCGGCGGCGCCCGCGCCGCCCGCCGCCGACGGGAGCGTCGCGTCGCTCCGGCTGGAGGGGCGCGAGGGGCGCACGGAGCTGACGGTGGAGATCGCCGGCGGCGAGGTGCGCTGGACGGACTTTGCCCTGGATGGTCCTCCGCGGGTGGTGGTGGACATCGAGAACGCCACCCTGGACCTTCCCGTGAGCCGCTACGAGGGGCTGGACCGCGGCGGGGTGCGCGGGGTGCGCACCAGCCAGCACGCCCCCGACGTGGTGCGGGTGGTGCTGGACCTGGACCGCGAGACGGCGTACCGGGTGGAGCGGGTGGGCGAGGGGCTGCGCATCTCGCTGCAGTCCGGCGCCACGGCGTTCCAGCCCTGGAGCAGCGGCGGCGCCCGCCGCCCCGCGGGGCAGACGGCGCAGTCGCAGCCGCGCACGCAGCCGCAGGCGCCGCGCCCCGCGCAGCAGAGCCAGGCGCGCCGCATCACGGTGAGCTTCGAGAACACCGAGATGCGCGACGTGCTGGCCACCTTCGCCGAGTTCTCGGGGCGCTCCATCATCGCGGGGACGGACGTGTCCACCATCATGGTGGACGGGGTGACCTTCACCAACCAGCCCTGGGACGTGGCGCTCGTCACCCTGCTGCAGGCGTACGGGCTGGCGGCCGAGGAGCTCTCGGGCGGCATCATCCGGGTGGACCAGGTGGAGCGGCTGGCGGCGCGCGCGCAGGCCGAGCCGCTGGTGACGCAGGCGATCCGGGTGAACTACGTTCCCGCGGGCGACCTGGCGCGCACCTTTGCCAGCATGATGAGCGAGCGCGGCAACATCGTGGCCGACACCAGCACCAACACGCTCATCGTGACCGAGGTGGACCGGGTGGTGCGCGACATCCAGGCGCTGGTGCAGACGCTGGACGTGCCCGTGCCGCAGGTGGCCATCGAGGCCAAGATCATCTTCGTGGACCGCACGCAGCTGGAGGCGCTGGGGATCCGCTACGACCTGAAGGACTTCCAGGGCAACTCGTTCGGCAGCCTCATCGAGAGCCCGCTGTACGACCCCGTGACGGGGCTTCCCACGGGCGAGAGCACGCCGGACGACCGCTTCGTGCTGGGCGGCCCCTCCGTGGGCGCGGTGGGCAACGCCAACTCCGAGATCGAGGACGCCACGCTGGACGTGGCGGTGAGCCTGCTGCTGGCCAACCGCTTTTCTCTCATCGCGCTGGTGAGCGCGCTGCAGAGCACCGACATCGCCGACGTGCAGGCGATGCCGCAGATCACCATGCTCGACAACACCACCTCGCGCATCTTCGTGGGCGAGGAGATCACCTTCCTGACCGCGTCCAACACGGGCGGGGGCGGCGGGGTGGCGGGCGGCGTGACGCTGCAGCCGGTGCAGGTGGAGGCGGGGATCGAGCTGGAGGTGACGCCCCACATCACCGCCGACGGGCGGGTGCGCCTGGCGCTGCGGGCCGAGAACTCCAACCCGCGCGCCACGGAGAACAACCTGCTCAACGTGGCCCGGCAGCAGGCCGAGACCGCGGTGCTGGCGCAGGACGGAGAGACGATCGTGATCGGCGGGCTGACCGTGACGCGCGTGGAGGAGACGCGCAGCGGCATTCCCTTCCTGATGGACCTGCCCCTGCTGGGCGGCCTGTTCCGGCACACCCGCCGCAGCGAGAGCAAGCAGGACCTCCTCATCCTGGTGACCCCTCACATCGTCCGGCAGCCGAGCTGAGCGCCCGGCCCTGAACTTCAAGAGGTACCCCCATGAACCTGCTCCGAACCAGGGCCGCCTTCGCGGCGGCCCTGCTGGGCGCCGCCCTGATGGCGGCCTGCGACGGCGACAACCCCTTCCAGCCCCGGCCCCCCGTGGTCCCGGGTGAGACGGCGGCCGCGGACAGCGTGAACCCCGCGGTGACCATCCTCCTTCCCGACACCTCCACCGACAACGTGGCGGTGGGCGACTCGGTGTTCGTGCGCGCCCGGGTGACGGACAACGTGGGGGTGGCCTCGGTGACCTTCGAGGGCTTTGCCATGCGCGGCAGTCCCACGCTGGGCACCGCTACGCGCGTGGAGCGCTTCACCACCAAGACGGTGAACCTGCGGGCCGGCGGCACGCTGGTGCGCGACACCACCCTCGACCGCTTTCTGATCGCCACCGGAGACACGCTTCCCGAGGAGGGGGTGTTCGTGGTGGTGACGGCGCGCGACACGGCCAACCGCGAGACCGCCGACACCGTGCAGGTGAACCTGGGCGGCCCGCGCGTGAGCGTGCAGACCAACAACGCCGAGTACTTTGCCGGTGCGCAGATGCCGGTGCGCATCATGGCGTCGGACCCGCGCGACCTGCTGAACTCGGTGACGCTCACCCTTTCGGGGGCCGTCACGCTGAACCGGGTGTTCCAGTTCCCGTCGGCGCGCGCGACCTTCGACACCACCGTCATCGTCCCCATCCCCCTGGCGGCGCGGGGCGACGTGCAGGTGTCGGCGAGCACCACCTCGGGAAGCAACCTGGTGGGCGTCGCCACGCCGATCACGGTGACGGTGCGCGAGCCGGACCTGGACACCGACGCGCCCAGCGCCACCCTGCAGTTCTCGCTGGCCGAGCGGGTGGAG
>DASQBH010000624.1:0-6511 GCA_035635315.1 Longimicrobium sp. | reverse complement strand
CCTGGAAGTGCTGGACGGGCAGGCCCCGGCCAGGAACGACCCGGTGCGCGTGGACACGTTTCCCGGCGCCATCACCCGCTACTCCGGCGGCGGGACCACCGTGCAGCAGCTTCTGCTCACCGAAGTGCTCGGCTGCCCGTTTCCTCTGGTGATGGACGCGCTGGTGTTTGCGCCGCTGGGGATGATGCACAGCACCTTCGAGCAGCCGCTGCCGCCCGTGCGCCAGGAGACGGCGGCGCGTCCGCACGACGGCAACGGCCGCGTGCGGGAGGCGGTGATGGGTCCCGAGATGGCGGCGGGTGGCCTGTGGACCACGCCCGGCGACCTGATGCGCTGGGCCATCGCCATCGACCAGGCGCGGCAGGGAACGCCGGGCGCCATCCTTTCGCGGGAGATGGCGGCGCAGATGCTTACGCGGCAGTCGCAGGGGTACGGGCTGGGGCCGGAGCTGGAGGGCGAGGGCCGCGCGTTCCGCTTTGCCCACGGCGGCAGCAACGTGGGCTTTCGCGCGCAGCTCACCTACTTTCCCGAGACGGGCCAGGGCGCCGCCATCATGGTGAACGGCGACGGCGGAGACCCGCTGATCGACGAGATTCAGCGCACCCTGGCGGCGGAGTACGGCTGGCCCGCGCTGGCGCCCGTGCGGGTGGCGCCCGTGCCGCTGGACTCCGCGGCGGCCGCCGCGCTGGCGGGGGAGTACGCCATGCGGGTGGATGGCGCCGCGGAGCCCATCCCCTCGCGGCTTGCGTACGAGGGCGGCCGGTGGATGCACACCACGCCGATCGTGGGGGGCCCCGACGAGCTGGTCGCAGTGTCGCCCACCGAGCTGGTGAGCGTGGGGTGGGGCTACAGCATCCGCTTTCACCTGGACGCCGCCGGCCGCGCCACCGGCTTTACGCTCACCTACAACCGCAACGTGATCCCCGCCACGCGCGTACCGTAGCCGCGGCGGCGGATCCCCGATTCTCGGGACACTCATACCAGATCCGGGAAAAGACTTCGGATCGATTCGGCAAACGGTGTCATCCTGAGAGGGTGTTGCCAAACCTCTGCAGGCGTGGAAGAGGCGATGTCATCCTGAGGGAGGCGCCGCGCTGCACCTTGTTGCTGCGACGTACTTTGGCGCCGACCGAAGGACCTTGCCAGCACAACCGGGGGGATGGATCCGCGGCGTGCAGCATGTCCCCCGCGAGCCGGGAGAAGGTCCTTCGGTCGCGCGCAGGCCATTGTGTGACTTATGGTTACACGTGGTGCGCTCCCTCAGGATGACATCGCTTCTTTCCATGCCTGAGGTTTGGCAACACCTTCTCAGGAAGACATTCGCGGATCTCCCGATCCCGTGTTACGGGGCCAGCGACTGCAGCCAGCGGATCACCGTGTCCTGCAGCGCGATGCGGCGGTCGGACCAGCCGTGGTCGGTGGCCACGTGCACCAGCGTCACGCGCGGGTTGCCCCGCGCGCGCACCAGGCTCACCAGGCGCTCGGCGTGCGGCGCCAGGCCGTCGTCGGAGGTGAGCGCCAGCAGCGGCATGGCCGCCAGCCCCGGCGCCGCGGCATCGAAGCGCCAGCCCGCGGCGTTGGCGATCAGCTCATCCGCCATCTGCTCAGCCGTCACGCCCGCCAGCGACTCCATGTTGCCGGCGGCACGCGCGATCGCGTCCGCGCGCGGCGCGCTGCCCACCAGCCCCATGTCGGCGGCGGAGATGAGGATGGCGCCGCGCAGGCCGGGATCGCGCGCCGCGGTGAGCGCCGTCACCCAGCCGCCCATGCTGTGGCCGGCCAGCACCAGCCGCGCGGTGTCGATCCCCAGCCTTCCGGCGTTCGCCGTGTCGCGCAGAAAGGCGAGCACCGCCGCCGCATCCTCCAGGTTCTGCGCGAAGCGGAACTCGCCGGGGCTTCCCCACGAGCCGCGGTAGTTGAAGGTGACGGCGTTCCACCCCGCGCGCCGCACCGCCTGCGCCAGGTCCAGGTTCTTCTCGTTCCCCGGCCACCCGTGCGCGATGACGAGCGTGGGATGCGCCCCGGCACCCGCCGCCAGGTACGCCACGCCGTTGATCCGCACCTCCCCGCTGGGGATGTGCAGCACCTCCATCCGCGCGGGGTGCGCCGTGTCGCGCGGCGGATCGGTGTAGATCGCGGGCGAAACCTGCTGCGCCGGCAGGGCGGCGGCGGAGAGCACGAGCGCGGCGGCGAGCGTCAGGATGCGCATGAGGGTCGTGCCTGGGGGGATGGAGAAGCCGGGGGACACAGGGAAGCCGCCCCCGGCGGAGCGGTCCCATCATACCCGTGCGGCGGGCACGGCGGAAGGCGGCTGGCTGCCGCGAGTGTGGCTGGCTAGACTGTCCGGCGAGATCCACATCCCACCCCTGATGCCTGCGCCATGAAACAGCCAAGGCTCCTCCGCGGCACGCTGGCCCTGCTGGCCGTCTTCTTCACCGTCGCCACGGCGCCCGCGCAGCAGCTGGCGGGGCGCTGGCCGGTGGAGCGGGCGCAGGCGTGGGAGCGCGAGACGGGGTGGCTGGTGGGCGCCAACTACGCGCCGGCGACGGCCATCAACCAGCTGGAGATGTGGCAGGCGGAAACGTGGGACCCGCGGCGTATCGACCAGGAGCTGGGGTGGGCGCGGGGGCTGGGGATGAACACCATGCGCGTGTTCCTGCACGACCTTGCCTGGCGGCAGGACCCGCAGGGCTTTCTCACCCGTGTGGACGAGTTCCTGGCCATCGCCCAGCGGCACGGCATAAGGCCCATGCTGGTGCTGTTCGACGCCGTGTGGGACCCGTTTCCGCGCCCGGGGCCCCAGCGGCAGCCCGTCCCCGGGCTGCACAACTCCGGCTGGGTGCAGTCGCCCGGCGTGGAGATCCTGCGCGACAGCATGCGGTACGACGCGGAGCTCAAGCCGTACGTGCAGGCCGTCGTCGGCAGGTTCGCCAGCGACCGGCGCGTGGTCGCGTGGGACCTGTTCAACGAGCCCGACAACGCCAACGGCGGCTCCTGGGGCGCCTTTGAGCCGGTGAACAAGGGCGAGCTGGCGCTGGTGCTGCTGCGCCGCACCTTTGGCTGGGCGCGGGAGATGAACCCCGTGCAGCCGCTGACCGCCGCGCCGTGGAAGGGCGACTGGCTGGACCCCAGCCAGACGGCGCCCATCACCACCTTCATGCTCGAGAACTCCGACATCATCAGCTTTCACAGCTACGACCCGCTCACGCGGCTGCAGCAGGTGGTGGCGGCGCTGCGGCGGTACGGGCGCCCCATCGTCTGCACCGAGTACATGGCGCGGCCGCGGGGAAGCACCTTCGAAAGCATCCTCCCCTACTTCAAGGAGCAGGGGGTGGACGCGTACAACTGGGGCTTCGTCTCGGGAAAGTCGCAGACCATCTACCCGTGGGACTCGTGGCAGAACAAGTACCCGGCCGAGCCGCCCGTCTGGTTCCACGACATCTTTCGCACCGACGGCACGCCGTACCGGCAGACGGAGGTGGAGCTGATCCGCGCGCTGACCTCCGGGCGGTAGGAACGGACGGGGTTCGCGCGGCCCGCGAACAATCTGCGACAACCGTCGGGATCAGTCAGGCGCCTCCCGGGGTACGCAGCCCCCCGGCGACCCATCCGGGCCGCCGTTCCCACCTCCTCCTCCCCACGCTGGAGTCGGATTGATGACGATCGCAGCGCCCACCGCTCCCTCCACCGCCGTCGCACAGTACGCCTTCCGCCGCTCCATCCTGGAGTCGGAAAGAACCTATACGCTGTACCCGGACCGGCTGGAGGTCCAGGCCGAGGGCACCGCGCCGCCGGAGGTGTACCGGCTGGCGCAGGTGGAAACGGTCCACCTGAAGTACGACCGCAGCAAGCAGCGCTCGTACTACAGCTGCTTCATCCACACGCCCGGCAAGAAGGTGGCGCTCCGGCACGTGCACTTTGCGGGGATCGCGCGCTTCGAGGACCGGCGCGACACGTACACGCCGTTCGTGCGGGCGGTGCTGCAGGCGGTGGCGCAGCAGAATCCGCGGGCCACGCTCAAGGCGGGGTCGCTGGGCAGCTTCATCATGTGCATCGTCCTCCTGCCGTTCGTGGTGGGAGTAGGGGTCCTGGCGTACACGCTCGATTCGTTGGGCGGTGCGCTGACCATGGCGTTCTTCGCGCTGATGTGCATCGGCATGATCCCGCGCTCGCGCCCCCGCACCATCGATCCCGCCAACCCGCCGTCCAACGTCCTTCCCTGACCGCGCCGGGCGGCCACGTACCGATGCGCATTCGTTTCGCCACGGTCGATGACGCGGCCGCCATCAGCGCGCTGATCCTGGGCGTGTCCCGCTTCTTCACCGTCCACCCGGACGGCGAGGGGGCGGAGGACTTTCTCGCCGGGGTGTCGCCCGAGGCCATCGCGGGGTACCTGGCCTCGCCGGCGTACGCGTACCGGGTGGCGGAAGCGGAGGACGGCGCACTGGCGGGCGTGGTGGCCATCCGCGACAACGCGCACCTGTACCACCTGTTCGTGGCGCCCGCGCACCACGGCCGGGGGCTCTCCCGCAGGCTGTGGGACGAGGCGCGGGAAGCCGCGCTGCGGGCCGGCAACCCCGGCGAGTTCACCGTCAACTCCAGCATCTACGCCATCCCCGTCTACGAGCGGTTCGGCTTTCGGCCCACCGGCCCGCGCGTCGACACGCAGGGCATCGCCTTCGTGCCCATGAAGCTGGTCCTGGGCGGGGCTGGCAATCCTCCGTGATTCAATACTCGGAATAGAGTGCGGGTGACTTCCTGAGGGAGCGCCGCACGAGCCCATGCGGACTGCACTTCAGGTGGCGCGCGACCGAAGGATCTACTCCGCCCTGCCGTGGGGCTGGCTTCACGACGTGGAGCCAGCCCCACGGTTGTGCCGGCGAGATCCTTCGGTCGGCGCCCCTGTTTCGACGATATGCAATGGCCTGCGCGGCGCCTCCCTCAGGAAGTCATGCTTTTTCCCGGATTCGCGTCAGCCGATAGTGCACGAAACCCGTTGCGCGAACGCCCGCCGCACCAAAGCTTGGGGCGACGCGATGGACTCGTTCACCTTCACGGGGGAGGCGGGAATGCCGGTCGAAGTGCGCGCGGAGCACCAGTGGCTGCAGCGGATGGTGGGCGAGTGGACGTACGAGATGGAAGCCGAGGCGGAGCCCGGCCAGCCGCCGATCCGCGACACCGGCCCCGAGAGCATACGCGCGCTGGGCGAGTCCTGGGTGATCTGCGAAGCCACCGGCGCCACGCCCGAGGGCGGCCAGGCCACGTCCATCATGTCCATCGGCTACGACCCGGACGGAGGACGCTTCCAGGGCACCTTCATCAGCTCGATGATGACGTACCTGTGGATCTACGAGGGTGCGCTGGATGCCGCCGGAAACGTGCTGACGCTGGATACCGAGGGCCCCAGCTACACGGGCGAGGGGATGATGAAGTACCGCGACACCATCGACATCCAGAGCGACGACCACCGCGTGCAGACCTCCAGCTACCAGGGCAAGGACGGGAGCTGGCACCCCTTCATGACCACGCACTACCGGCGGGTGAAGTAGCCGGATCAGGCGCCATTCACCCCTCGGATGCGGAGCCAGGCGATGATCCAGGAGCACTCCAGGCGGTTCGCGGGCGTTCTCGCGCTGGCGGCGCTGCTGTCCGGGTGCGTCAATCCGCCCCCCGCGCCGGTCGGGCATCCGGCGTCCAGCTTTGCCGCGCGCATGGATTCGCTGGCTCCCTCGCTGCTGCGGGAGAGCGGGGTTCCCGGCCTCGCCGTCGGCGTGATCGAGGGGGGACGGGTGGCGTTCACCCGCGGCTACGGGGTGGCCGACCGCGCGTCAGGCCGGCCGATGACGGAGCGCACGCTGCTCAACTTTGCCTCCGTGTCCAAGCCGGTGACCGCGTGGGGCGTGCTGCGCCTGGTGGAGCGGGGCGCGCTGCCGCTGGACGCCCCGGTGAATCCCCTGCTGCGGGGGTGGCACCTGCCGCCTTCGGAGTTCGGCACCGACAGCGTCACGGTCCGGCGGCTGCTCAGCCACACCGCCGGCCTCTCCGTTCCTTCAGCGCCCTTCTTCCCGGCGGACACCACGCTTCCCACGCGGGAGCAGGTGCTCGCGGGCCAGGCGGGCGACCGGGGCCCGGTGCGGGTGGTGCGCCGCCCGGGAGAGCGCTGGATGTACTCCGGCGGCGGATACATCCTGCTGGAGCTGCTGGTGGAGGAGGCCAGCGGCCAGCCGTTCGCGGAGTACATGCGGAACACCGTCTTCGAGCCGCTGGGAATGCACCGCACCACGTTCGGTCCCGCCGCGGTCTCCGGCGGCGACGTGGCGACGCCGTACGACGAGGAGGGAAACCCCGTCGCGCCGTACCGGCTGGTGGGAGCCGCAGCCGGCGGCCTGTACAGCAGCGTGGAGGATTTCTCCCGCTTTCTCACCGCCTACACCGCGCCCGGACGCATCCTGGGGCCGGAGACGTTCGAGACGATGCTCACGGACATGGCGGATGTGGAGTTGGAGGGCGT
>DASQBH010000623.1:0-4028 GCA_035635315.1 Longimicrobium sp. | reverse complement strand
AGCGCGCGCTGGGCACGGATCCGCGGCCGTGGATGCGTGACTGGACGGTGTCGGTGTTCACGGACGACGTGGTGCCGGGGGTCGACGCGCGCTTTACCCAGCCCAGCTGGCGGTTCCGCACGTTCTTCAACGAGTTTCCGCTGCAGACGCGGCGCATGACGGGTCCCGGCACGGTGCAGGCGTCGCTCAAGAGCGGCAGTGGCGCGTTCGTGCGCTTCGGCGTGCTTCCCGCCACGGTGGCGACGGTCTCCGGCCGCACCAGCGCCACCCAGCCGCTCCCCTCGTCGGTGTTCCTGACGATCGTGCGTACCCGGTAGCGCTCGTTATCGGTGGATGACGGAAGCCCCGCCGCGGATGTGTCCGCGGCGGGGCTTTGTCGTAGAGGCCTGAACAAAGATTCCTCATTCCTGAATCCGGCCACACTCTCATTCTGGTACCGGATCCGCAAAAAGATTTCGGATACGGATTCGGCAAACGGTGTCATCCTGAGAGGGTGTTGAGAAACCTCGGGCTGTGAGAAGAAGCGGATGTCATCCTGAGGGAGCGCACCACGTGTAAGCAGCAGCCACACAAGAACCTGCGCGCGACCGAAGGACCTTCTTCCGGTCTGCGAGGGGCACGCTTCAAGCCGCAGATCCTGCCCCTCGATTCTGCTGGCAAGGTCCTTCGGTCGGCGCCAAAGCCTTGTTTCAAAGCGGCTTGCGGCGCGCCGCCTCCCTCAGGATGACTGGTTGCGTGGGAGATTTCTCAACACCCTCTCAGAATGACAGGTTCGGCCGGATCCGGTATAGCAGGTACCCATCGTGGGCAGAAACTGCGGTTGTGCGTGATGACGAAAACGCGGAGCCCGGCGCGTCGTGCTGACGCGCCGGGCTCGCCTCATCGCATCTGAAAGCGGCAGGATCGACAGGTGCGTTCTGCGCACTCACCCGCGAGGGAGCGGAGCTCGGCCATCGGCCGCCCAGGACCGCCGCGGGCTGCGTCACCCGGAGGAAGTGCAGGTGCGTGTATTTTCCACCTTTCCATGGTGGGGATCTCGACCTCAGTGTCGCGCATGCCCATGCGACCGGGCGAGAGGGGCACTGGAGCCTGGGGAAAACGGCGCGCACCCGGACGCGTAATTCGAGGCAGGTGCCCGCGTCGGCCGCACGAACGGCTTCGGCCGGCGCCTCTTCTGACGGGTCGCTTTTGCGATCGCTGAATCCTCTGGCGTGAACAGGGAGGAAGTCGTAAGTTCGGGGTGCTGTGCACCATTAACCGACGTCAAACATGCTCAATGGTCATAAGACCTGATGACGTCCCGCAAAGGCTTCTCGTCCCCGTTCTCCCTCACTACCGCGCCGCGCAGGCGTCTGGACACGATACGAACGCTCAATGAGAATCAGCACGACAACCGGCTTTGTCTCCCCGATCTCGGCCGGACCGGCGGCTCTGGAGCAGTTTGGCTCCGAAGTCCGGAGCATCTGCGGCGAAGGCGCCGCTCCTCTGCGCGTGGCGATCACCGCGACTTCGCGGGAAGGATGGTCGTGCGAGGTGGAAAGCGCCTCCGCCGGGCAGGGCGGCCCGCTGCTGCCTATGCCGTCGATCTTCGAGTTCCGCCGGCGCCGCCTGGAAAGAACCCACCAGTTCACGGCGGTGATGCTGGTGCCCACCGGCGTGGACTGCGCCATCGGGGGACACGCCGGTGACGCCACGCCCGCGGCACGCGTGCTGGCCTCCGTATGCGACCAGCTGATCGTTCATCCCAACGTGGTGAACGCCTCGGACATCAACGAGCAGACCGACAACAGCCTGTACGTGGAAGGGAGCCTGATCTGCAGGCTGCTGACGGGCTCCATCGCATTGCGCAAGGTTCGAAGCAACCGGCTGCTGGTGGTGACCGAGGCGCGCGATGACGGGCCCTGGGCCGTGGACCAGGTGGTGAACTCGGCCAGCGCGGCCCGGGCCACCCTGGGCGTGTCGTGCGCCGAGGTGGCCGTGCTCTCCAACGGGCTGTCGATGCGGATGGGCCTTTCGCCGGCCGGCCGGGCGGTGGGCGAGATCGAGGACCTGGAGGCGCTCTTTGCCGTGCTGGAGGAGGCACGCGGCCGCTACGACGCGGTCGCGCTTTCCACCCGGATCACCCCGGCCGGCAACATCGCGGACCTGTTCGACGCCTACTTCGGCGGCACCGGCCCCAACCCATGGGGCGGGGTGGAGGCGGCGCTGACCCACGCCGTGTCGGCCGTGTTCAACGTGCCTTCGGCGCACGCCCCCACGCTGGAAGACCTCTCGCTTCGCACGCACGCCTTTGGGCAGGTGGACCCGCGTAAGGCCGCGGAATCGATCTCCACCAGCTACTCGTACTGCGTGCTCAAGGGGCTGCACCGCGCACCGGCGGTGGTGCCGGACCCCGACGGGGTGTACGACCCCACGCTGGTGGCCGCCGAGGACGTGTCGTGCGTCGTGGCGCCGGCCACCTGCCTGGGCCTTCCCACCATCGCGGCCCTGCTGCAGGGCATCACCGTGATCGGGGTGCGCGAGAACACCACCATGTTGCAGAGTGATCTGCGGGTGCTTCCGTTCGAGCCGGGACGCCTGTGGATGGTGGACAGCTACCTGGAGGCTGCGGGGCTGATCTCGGCCTTGCGCGCCGGGGTGGATCCCCATGCCGTGCGCCGGCCGCTGTGCCCCACGGTGGTGCGGCACCGGTAGCGCACCCGGCGGCGCCGTGATCCTTTCCCAATCCAGCGGCCCGGCGGCGGACCGACACAGTTCGGCGCCGCTATACGAGGCGCTCCTCCGCTACCGCAAACGTGGGGTGATGCCGCTTCACACCCCGGCACACAAGGGCGTTGCCGGGCCCGACGAGCTGGACGCGCTGCTCACCTCCCTGGGGCTGGCGTGCGATCTCCCTTCGATGGAAGGCACCGATTCGCCGTTCCACCCCACGGCGTGCCTTGCCGAGGCGCAGGCGCTGGCGGCGGAGCTGTGGGGCGCGGCGGAGACCTTCTTTCTGGTGAACGGGTCGACCATCGGGATCGAAGCGGCGGTGCTGGCAGCCGTTCGGCCGGGTGAAAAGATCCTGATGCCGCGGCACGTTCACCTGTCGGTTCATTCCGCGCTCGTGCTGAGCGGCGCCAGGCCGGAGTACCTGCCGACCCGGTGGATCGACCGCGCCGGCCCCGTGCCCCCCACGGCTGACGAGGTCGAGCGCTGCCTGCGGCGCGACCCGGAGATTCGCGCCGTGCTGGCGACACACCCGACCTACTACGGCGTGGCCGTCGGCGTGCCGCCGCTGGCCCAGGCATGCCGCCGGGCCGGGGTGCCGCTGCTGGTGGACGAGGCGCACGGCGCCCACCTGCGTTTTCTACCGGACGGCGCCCCGCCATCGGCGCTGGATGGCGGCGCCGACGTGGTGGTGCAGAGCGCGCACAAGACGGTAGGTTCGCTGGGGGGCACCGCCCTGCTGCACCGGGGCCACGGCGGCCTGATCCCGGCGGCCCGGCTGCAGACCGCGCTCAACCTTCTGCAGAGCACCAGCTCGAGCTACCTGCTGATGGTGTCGCTGGACCTGGTGAGGCGAACGCTGTGGCGTCGCGGCCGCGAGACGTTCACCCGCGCGGTGGAGCGAGCGCGGGCGCTGCGCGAGCGGGTGGAGGCGATCGGTCCCCTGAGCACCGCGCGTCCGGGCGACCATCCGGAGCTTGGCCACTGCGCGCTGGACCCCTTGCGCCTGGTGGTGGACGTGGGGGGTCTGGGCCACACGGGGTTCAGGGTTGAGCACCTGCTGGCGCGCGAGCACGGCGTGCTGGGCGAGTTCTGCGACAGCCGGACCGTCACCTACGTGCTGGGTCCCGAAGACGACCCCGAGGCGTATGCCAGGCTGGAGCGCGGGCTCCGGGCCATCGCCGCCGCGCGGACGCCGCGCGCGCGCCGCGCGGGCCGCGGACCGGCGCGGGCGGTACGCATCCCGCCGATGGTGATGATCCCCCGAGAGGCCGCCCTGCGACCCACCTTCCCGGTGCCCCTCGCCCAGGCCGCGGGCC
>DASQBH010000622.1:0-5920 GCA_035635315.1 Longimicrobium sp. | reverse complement strand
GAGGTAAGCGAGCGCCGCGGCGACATTACCGGGATGATGGAGACGCGCAACGCCGCGCAGGCCCTTCGCCGCAAACGGCGGCTCACCCTCCTCGCCGTTGTCTCCTGTGTTCTGCTGATCGCCGTTCCGCCGTTCGCGGGGGTGGCGCGCGAGGTGTACGCCGTCTGCGCGCTGCTCTGGTTCGTCCCCACGCGCCGCATCCGCCCCACCATCCAGGTACGCACGCCCGGCCAGCCGTAGCCGCCGAGCTCTCCTCGCGGCGCCCTCTGCTCCTCATCCGTTTGCCACTGTCCCGCTCGCGGGAATGGGCCTGTCCTGCGTTTAGGACGAGTCGGATGGTGATACCGTAGCAGTATCCAGGAAATGCCGCGTGGTTGCTAGATGATTGGCATTGTGTGACTTGGCACTGCTGTTGCTCGTCCTCGGGGCCGAGATTCGGAGCAAGTTACCGAACACGGAGCCAACAGGATGAGCACCACCCGATTCAACCTTCCGCTCGCCATCGCGCTTGTCGCGGCGCTTTCGGCTTCGCCGGCGCTGGCGCAGGGCAAGGGCAACAGCGGCGGCAACGGCCGTGACCGCGTAGAGCAGCACGACCGCGACCGCGACGACGATGATGACGATCGCCGTGACCGCGTCCGCCGCGACCGCGACGACGACCGCCGCAGCGAGCCGCGCTTCGAGCGCCGCGGCAGCAATACCCAGCAGCGGGTGCCGCCCGGCTGGTGCCGCGGCCGTGGCAATCCGCACAACACCGCCGCCAACTGCCGCTACAACAGCAGCCGGAGCGCCTGGGAGCGCTACGACGACCGCGACCGCCGCTGGGAGTCGCGCACCACGTACGAGCGCGGCACCAATGACCGCTACGACAGCCGCAACGGCGGATCGTACGACTCGGCGCACCGCGACTTTCACTACTCGCACGACCGCCAGTGCCGCGAGCGCGCCGCGCAGCGTCCCACGGACCTTCGCTGGCAGGTGCAGGTGCGGCAGGAGTGCGCCGCCCGGCACCAGGAGTTCCACCGCCGCTGGGGCATCGCGCACCGCTGATCCGGCGCCGCGCTCCTGAAGGTTGAACCGAAAGCCCTCCCCCGGACCACCGGGGGAGGGCTTCGCTTGTCATCCACCGAAACGGAAAGGGTGACGCGGAGGACGCGGGCGCCGCGGCCGGGATCGGACTGCGTCGGACGGCGCCCCCCTCCCCAGCCCTCCCCCCCAAACTGCGTGGGGGAGGGAGAACGGCGAAAAGTTTGTCGAGCGAGATCGAATTCTCCCTCTCCGCGAGGAACGAGCGGGGAGGGGCCGGGGGAGGGGCACCCCGCGGACGCAGTCGGATGCCGCTCGAAGCGTCGCGATCCATCGGCAACCCCAACCTCCCCCAGCAGTTTTGGGGGAGGTGGGCGAGGTTTACGAGCCCGGAGGGGGCGGACTTCGGAGCCTGCCAGGTCCGCACATGGCGTAAAACGGTAGATCCTGTTAAATTACGGGGTTTACGTGAAAAAGCGCGAAAACGACGAAGCATACACGCGAATGCAATCGGACCCGGAGGGAAGAGCCCGGGCCAACTGCAGACACTCTCAAGGACACGAATGCGATTCACCGAGTTGAACCTCGCACCGGAGCTGGTGCGAAACGTAACGGAGCTGGGGTACGAAATCCCCACTCCCATCCAGCAGCAGGCCATTCCTGCCGCGCTGGAAGGCAGGGACGTACTGGGCCGCGCGCCCACGGGGACGGGAAAGACGGCGGCGTTCATGCTGCCCACGCTGCACCGCCTGCGCGGCAAGGAAGGGCTTCGCTGCCTGGTGCTGTGCCCCACGCGCGAGCTGGCCATCCAGGTGGCCGAGAACGCCAAGGGCTACTCCCGCGGCACCGAGCTGTTCGTGGGCCTGGTGTACGGCGGCACCCGCGTTGACGCGGACCTGCGCGACCTGCGCGCGGGCGTCGAGGTGCTGGTGGGCACGCCGGGGCGCGTGAACGACCACCTGGAGCGCAACAACATCGACCTGTCCAACGTGGAGGTGCTCATCCTGGATGAGGCCGACCGCATGCTGGACATGGGCTTCAAGCCGCAGATCGACCAGATCCTGCGCCGCTGCAAGCGCACCGGGCGCCAGACGCTGTTCTTCAGCGCCACCATGCCCAACTCGGTAAAGTCGCTCGCGTACGAGATGCTGCGCGACCCGGTGACCGTCGAGGCGGCGCCCAGGGTGACGACGGCCGAGGGGGTGGAGCAGTTCGTCTACCCCGTGGAGGTCAACAAGAAGACGGACCTGCTGCTGCACCTGCTAAAGGGCACGGACAAGGAGGCGTTCAGCAGCGCGCTGGTCTTCTCGCGCACCAAGTTCGGCGCGGACCGCATTGCGGGAAGCCTGACGCGCGCGGGGCTCAAGGTCGAGGTGATGCACAGCGACCGCAACATGACGCAGCGGGTGCGCGCGCTCGAGGCGTTCCGCGCGGGCGAGGTGCAGGTGCTGGTGGCGACCGACGTGGCACAGCGCGGCATCGACGTCGAGGGGATCAGCCACGTGATCAACTACGACGCCCCCAAGGACCCCGAGGGGTACGTGCACCGCGTGGGCCGTACGGCGCGCGCGGGTGAGAAGGGCGTGGCCATCACCTTCATGTCGGGCGGCGAGATCGGCGACGTGGCGGCGGTGGAGCACCTGCTGGGCTACCGCATCGCGCGGGTGAACGTCCCCGGCTACAGCGTCTTTGCCGACGAGAGCACCGACGGCGAGCCGCAGGTGACCACGGTCACCATGCCGGTGAACAAGAAGAAGGAAGAGCGCGCCTCGCGCGGCCGCCGCATGGGCAAGCACGCGTCCAAGGAGCTTTCGCCCGAGGAGCTGCAGAAGCTGCTGGGCGTCGTTACCGCGGCGTAACGCGCGGCGCTGGCCCCGGCCAGCGGCGATCCGGTGGCTTGACGGCGAGAAGAAGGGGCGGTTCCTGCGCGGGGCCGCCCCTTCTTTGTGTCCGGAAGGTACGCGGCGCCCTGGCAGGCTCCGAAGTCCGCCCCCTCCGGGCCGGCACCACCGGCCCACCTCCCCCAAAACTGCTAGGGGAGGTTGGGCGTAGGGCAGAGTCTGGAGCGTCGTCGGACAGCGTGGCGCGGGTTGGTGGGCGCCCCCCTCCCCGGCCCTCCCCCACAAACTGCGTGGGGGAGGGAGGTGCGACGCACCTTGCCGAAGCGTGATGAATTCTCCCCCTCTCCCGGCGCAGTTTGCCGGGGGAGGGGGTCGGGGGGTGGGGGACGCGGGCGCAGTGGGAAGCCCGTTGTCCGCGATCGAATTTCTCCCCTCTCCGTGAGGAACGAACGGGGAGGGGCCGGGGGAGGGGCACCCCGGCGGGCGCCGGCGTGATGTCCGTCGCCGAGCCTCCGAATCCTCTGCGGAGCTTGCCCCCCGACCCTTCCGGCGCTTCGATTGCATCCACGATCGCAGGCGCCGTCCGTTCCATCCACACGATCCGCATGTCCGACCCGAGCCCTCACGAGCCCGAGAACATCTACCGCGGCGGATACTTTCCGGCGTTGCGCGAGCGGCTGCGCGAGGCGGGCCGCTACGCACGCCAGCTGGTGCTGGACCCCGGCGTCGCCATCCCCAAAGCGGGACGGCAGCTGAAGGCCTCGCTGGGGCGCGACGCGGCGTTCTTCGGCGGCATCGTGCGCTTCTTTACCCGCGGCATCGCCAACGGCGTCCGGAATCCCAGGCACCGGCGCTGGATCATCCCCCTGTTCGCGCTGGCCGGGTTCGCGCTGACCATGTCGTGGCAGCGCTGCGGGATCCGCGGATGCCCGGACGTGGGCCGACTGGCGACCCTGCAGCCGGGGGGCAACGCGCTGGTGTACGACGCGCGCGGCGCCGTGATCGCCGACCTTTCGCCCACGCGCTGGCAGGTCGTCGACCTCGACCGGCTCCCCGACTACGTGGGCGAGGCGTTCGTCGCGGTGGAAGACCAGAACTTCTACAAGCACAACGGGGTGCACTGGCCGCGCTTCATCGCGCAGACGGGGCGCAACCTGATCCCCGGGCAGCGCGGCGCGGGCGCCAGCACGATCACCATGCAGGCGGCGCGCAACGTCTTTCCCGACCGGCTGCCGGCCAGCGAGCGGACGATCCAGCGCAAGCTGCTGGAGATCCGCGTGGTGCAGGAGATCGAGCGGCACTACGGGAAGAAGGACATCCTGCAGCTGTACCTGAACAACATCTACTTCGGCGAGGGCGTGTACGGCATTCAGTCCGCCGCGCGCGTCTACTTTGGCAAGAACGCGGCGGACCTGCGGCTGTCGGAGGCCGCGCTCCTCGCCGGGCTGCCGAAGGCGCCGACGAACTACAACCCGCGCCGCAACCTGCAGCGCTCCATCCAGCGCCGTAACCTCGTCCTTTCGCTGATGGCGGCGCAGGGGCGCATCACGGCGGAGGACGCGGCGGAGAGCAAGGACGCGCCCGTCCGCCTTGCCAGGTGGCGGCCGGAGCAGCGGCGCCGCAGCAGCGCGCCGTACTTCACCGAGGCGGTGCGCCGCCAGCTGGAGGCGCAGCTGGGCGACGCGCTGTACCAGGGCGGAATGCGCATCCACACCACCCTCGATCCGCGCGTGCAGGCCGCGGCGGAGCAGCAGCTGGAGGCGCAGATCCGCGCGGTGGAGAACGGCGCCTTCGGACGATTCACCGGGCCGCGGCGGTCGCAGTACCGTGACTCGACCGAGACGCCGTACCTGCAGGGCGGCGCCGTCTTCATGGACGCGCGGACGGGCGACGTGCTGGCGCTGGTGGGCGGGCGCTCGTGGGACGACTCGCGCTTCGACCGCATCACCCAGGGGCTGCGGCAGCCGGGTTCGGCCTTCAAGCCGTTCGTCTACGCCGCCGCCGTGGCGCAGGGCGTCTCCCCCGTGGACACGGTGCGCGACGACACGGTGAAGCGCGTGCTTCCCGGCGGCGAGGTGTGGGTGCCGCGCAACTTCGACGGGCGCTACCGGGGGCGCGTGACGGTGCGCTACTCGCTGCGTCAGAGCATCAACACCATCGCCGTAAAGCTGGCGGAGCAGGCGGGGCTGGCCGAGGTGGAGAACGTGGCCCACCGCGCCGGCATCCGCGCCGACATCCCCCCGCTCCCCTCCGTGGCCATCGGCGCCACGGCGGTGCGGCCGATGGAGCTGGTGACGGCGTACACGCCCTTCGCCACGCTGGGCTACCGGGTGGAGCCGCGCTTCGTGACGCGGGTGGAGGACCGGGACGGCAAGGTGGTCTGGCGCGCGCGCGTCCGCCGCCGCCGGGTGATGGACCGCGGCGTCGCCTTCCTTGTCACCAACATGATGCGGGGGGTGATGGACCGCGGCACCGGCAACGCGGCCCGCGCCGCGCTGGGCAACGGGATTCCCGCGGCGGGAAAGACGGGGACGACGAACGGGGCCACGGACGCGTGGTTCGTGGGATTCACCCCGCAGCGGCTGGGCGCGGTGTGGATCGGCTTCGACCGGCCGCGGACGATCACGGACGAGGGGTCGGGGGGGCGCGTGGCGGCGCCGGTGTGGGGGCGCATCATGCGCGTGGCCATGCGCGGCGAGGAGCCGGAGGCGTGGAAGGCGCCCGGCGGCGTGGTGCGCCGCCAGGTGACGGCCAGCAACGACCGCGTGGTGGCCCCCGGCTGCCGCGCGCGGGGCGAGACCTACACCGAGTACTTCCTGCGCCGCCACGTGCCGGACGCCGTCTGCCCGCGCGGCACCCGCCGCGACGACCGCGACTGGTGGCAGCGCACGCGCGACGAGGTGGGCACGCGCGTGGGCGAGTGGGCGCGCGAGGCGTGGGACGACGTGCGCGGCCGCGTGCGCCGCGCCGGGGGGCGCGAGGACTCCGTGGACCCGGACGCGGGGACGCGCTCCCGCCGCGAGCAGGAGCGCCGGCCGGCGGAGCGCGACACG
>DASQBH010000621.1:0-5136 GCA_035635315.1 Longimicrobium sp. | reverse complement strand
CGATGCGGACGCGCACGTCGCCGCCCGCCGCCGGCTCCATCACCACCAGGATGCCGCGGCTGATGCCCATGGGGCCCGCGGCGAAGTACTTGACGCCCACGTGGTACGTGCCGGGAATCACCCGGTCGGTGCGCACCACCTCGGGCCCGAAGCCCTGCACGATGTCCTCCAGCAGCTCGATGCCGCTGGGCGCCCTCCGCTCGGCGTAGTACACGTGCGCGCCGGCGGGATCCACCACGTGCAGGTCCACGTCGTTGCCGTCCGTGTCCCACGTCATGGTGATGCGCAGCCGGTCGTCGCGCGCCAGGTCCACCTCGTGCGCCGCGGCCCGGCGCCGGATCTCGGGCGCGCGGCCCGGCTCGGCGCGCATCCAGGCGCGGTAGACGTAGCCCAGCTCGTCGCGCACCACGTCCGCCGCGTTCTCGTACCAGCGGTCCACCGGGTTCTTGAGCGCGCGCTCCAGCACCTCGGCCGCCTCTTCGAACCGCCCCGCCTGCCAGAGCAGGAGCGCCAGCGTGCGATAGGGATTCGGCAGGTCCGGGCGCATCTCCACGGCGCGGCGGGCGGGGGCCTCCCACGCGTCGCGGGCGCCCACGCGCCAGAGCAGGAGCGCCGCCCGCTGCAGCATCTCGGGCTTGCCCGGCGCCACCTCCACCAGCGAGCCGGTGGCGCGGTACGCCTCGTCGCGGCGGCCCAGGTTGTGGCTGGCCAGGGCCAGGCTCTCGTAGACCTGGGGGTTGTCCGGGTCCATGGGCTGCCAGCGGAACGCCACGTCGCGCAGCTCGCGCCAGCGCGCCGCCTCGGCCAGCGCCTCGCTGAGCTCGTTGTAGACCACGCGATCGCGCGGGTTGGCGCGCAGCCGCAGCAGCAGGCTGTCCGCCTCGCCCGGGCGAAAGCGGCGCGCGCCCACCCACTCCGGCAGCGCCGGGCGCGGCGGCGCGGTGGGGGCCGCGGGAGGCACGGTCGCCTCCTGGGTCGTGTCGGACGAAGCCGCCTGGGCCTGGCCGGCGACGACGACCTCATTCACCCTGGGTGAATCCTCCCGCCGCGCCGACTCCGGTGCGGGTCGCGCCGGACTGGTGGGCGGCGGAGGCGGCGGGGGAACCACCATGGGGGGAGGCGGCGGCGGCGGGGGCGGAGGCGGCGCGGGAGGCGGCGGCGGTCCCTCCTCCGGGGCCGCCACGGAGGCTGCGTCCTGCGCCACACCGCCGGCATCCTGCTCCGCGCGCTCCGCTTCCGCCTCCTCGTCCGGAGCCGCGGGATCGTCACCGGGCGCGTCGGGATCGGCGTCATCATCAGCGTCATCCCTGGTGCGGTCGGCCAGCGCCAGGAGGGACGAGGGATCGCGGTCCAGCCGCTCGATGCCGCGCGGGCCCACGGTAAGGATCTGCGCCAGGGCGGTGCGGTCGATCTCGAAGCGGTCGTAGTCCTCCTCCGTCTCCAGCACCAGCATCGTCGTGCGCGGCACCATCACCCGGTGCCGGATGCTGAGCGCCACCTGCTCCTGCGCCAGGCGCCGGCGGGCCTCGTCGCCGTCGGCGTGGCGCTCCTCCTCCTGCAGCCGATCCAGGTGGGCGCGATAGAACTCGCGCACCAGCAGCGGCTCGAAGCGCGCCTCGTCCAGCGGCAGCGCGGCGCCGGTGCGTACGCCATCGACCGCCACCCGCGTATCCTCCCCCTCGCGCAGCCGGCCCAGGACCAGCACCTCGCCGCCGGGCTGCACGTCTTCGGCGCCGGTGGCGTAGAAGGCCTCGGCCGCGGCGTCGCGCACCTGCACGGTGCGGCCGGGGGCCAGCGCCAGGCGCGCGGCGGCCTCGCGGGCGCGGTCGTCCATCCGCTCGGTAAAGGGGACGCGGACGATGCGGCCGCGCCCGGCGGTGATCTGCCGCAGCGCGGCGGCGTCTTCGCGCGCGCCCAGCACCAGCGCGCTGAGCTGGGCGGTCGCCGGCATGCGGTCCAGCGGACGGAAGAGCTCGGCGGGGGAGGTCTGGCCCACGGTGGCGGCGCCGTCGCTCACCAGGACGAAGCGGGTGGCGGGCTCGCGGGCGGCGCGCTGCTGGATGGCGGCCAGCGCGTCGTGCAGGTTGGTGCCGCCAAGGAAGCCGCGCTCGCGCACCAGCCCTTCCACGCGCCGCGACGCCTCTCCCGGGGTGAAGCTGCCCAGCGGGACGACGGCCTGGTCGAAGGCGAGCAGCTCCACGCGGCCCCCCGGGAGCGCGGCCAGCACGCCGCGCAGGGCGGCCAGGCGGTGGTCCATCCCCTCGGCGGCGCTGGCGCTGGTGTCCAGCAGGAACACCCAGCGGGTGCCGGCGGCGGCGGGCGGCGTGGGGCGCACGTCCGGCCGCACCCCGGCGATGTAGAAGCGCCCGGCCCGCAGCAGGTACTCGCGCGGCGCGTCGGGGCGCGGGCTCCAGCGGATCTCCAGGTCCTCGGTGGGGGTGAAGCTCTCGTTCTCCCACGCCAGGGTGCCGCCTTCGCCGATGCGGCTCCCCTCCGGGCCGGCCAGGGTGGCGCCCACCTGCTGCTCGTGCGGAAGCGGCTGCACGTTCGCCGTCACCCGCATCATCCCGATGCGCGGCAGCCCGCGCAGGGGCACGCGGTACGCGCGCACGCCGCCCTCCAGCGGCAGCAGGCGCGTGTAGCCCAGGACGACGCGGACGGTAGCACCCGCCTCGATGGGAAAGATGCGCGCGCTGAAGCGGTTGCCCTGGTCCTGCTCCAGCAGCGCGGGGTCGCGCATCTGGTGCAGGATCTCGGCGTAGACGCGGTTGGCGCGCAGGCGTTCGACCACCTCGCCCTCCATCAGCTTGCCGTTCACCTCCTTGGCGAAGCGGCTTACGGTGGCGCCCTCCGGCAGCACCGCGCTGAATCGCCCTTCCATCCGCCGCCCGTGCGGGTTGCGAAAGACGATCTCCATCTCGGTGAGCGAGAACACCCCCTGCACGGCCGCGCGGACGTTCAGCTCCTGGATGACGAGCTCCTGCCCGTCCGGATCGCTGAGCGCGATGGGCGCGGGCGTCTCCGGCTGCGCCCCCAGCGGCGGCGCCGCAAGGACGGTCAGGGCGAGCAGGATGCGGGCGGCGAGGCTACGCATGATGGTCGATGTACGGGGATGATGCGAGACCGCCGGCGAAGGCGGCGGGTCGCAGGTGGCACGCGGGGGAAACGAGGGTCGCGCCCCGTTTCTGCCGGGCACTGGAAGTTGCGGCTGGGCGTGATCGATCCGCAATGGCCGACCGGGCTGGACGCCGCAGGCGCTGGGTTGCGGAGCACAGCCACCTTCCGTACTGTCGTCATTCGGCCCCTGCCGATTGGATTCGCGCGCGTTGTCCGCCGTCCGCCTGCAGGAACGAACGAATTCGCGTGCCGGACGGTGACATCGTCCATTCAGTAGCCCTTTACTGTCTCTAGAACATGCCCGGCTACGTTCCCCAGGATCCCTCCGAAATAGACCCGCTCGTACGTCAGCTCACGAGTCGGCACCTGGACGCGGATGTCGCTGAGTTCGAGCGACTACTCAATACACCGGCCGATGAAGCACAAATCCATGCGTTCCTCGCCGAGCACTCTTATTTCTTCAACAATGCCATTCGTTTGTTCGGCATTTCGCCGCTCTACTCCAAGATCCGGCTGGGCAGCGAGTACGAGGTGGACTTTGCCTACTTTGACCCCGGCAGTGTTGGTCCCGTATGGAACCTCATCGAGATTGAAAGCCCCAAGAGCACCCTTTTCACGAAGAGTGGCGACCCGTCGTCAACACTCAACCATGCAATGCGGCAGGTTTCCGATTGGCAAGACTGGATTCACGAGAACCAATCATATGTTCGGCACCTGCTACCGTACATCGACTACCCGTTCTGTTACATCTTTGCAGGCCGACGAAGCGAGCTGACGCCGGATACGGCTCGCCGACTTCGGCGCCTGAACTATGACAACCGGATGTCCTTCGAAGTGCATTCTCTCGATTGGTTCGTTTCATCGGCCCGCAGCGTCGCTTTCTTCTTGAGCCGAGGCCAAGGAGGGTCGTGGCCACTCCCCATGCATGCCATGTCGCACCAGGATCTTACGCGCGGATTGCCGCCGCTCGCACACCAGTACGTCGCCACATTTGCCCGGACGGCATACGCGGAGACGTATCCGGCTGAATTGCTGGAAGAACGCGAGTACAAGTACGACGGTCAGGGCGGGGGGGAAGGTGAAGAGCTCGTATAGATCGGCCCACAGCTTCAGCAATAGTTCCCATCTCTTTCCTGGAGTCGTCCCATGCGCAAGACAGTTTTCGTGTCACTCGCCCTTGCCGCCGTTGTAGCCGCGTGCGGCCGCACGCCCGTAGAGCCTGGAGAGCGCGCACGGAGCGAATCCACTATCGGAGCGAATCACATCGCGAGCGACTCGGCCACGGCGCGCGGCGGGAACCTGATGGGCTCCGGTCACTGATCTGGTGCCAACGCGCGGCATGGCGTCCTGGCGTATGAACAAGCGGCCCCGGCGAGCATATCGCCGGGGCCGCTTTCCATCATCCTCTCGACCGCGTCCGCTGGCTCAGAAGCGCACGCCGGCGTGCACGGAGAGGCCGGGCCAGTTGGGGCGGGACGACAGCGCGCGCTCGTACGTGTCCGTGTGGGTAAGGTTCGCCCGCAGGACGAACCAGTCCTTCGCGACCGCCAGGCCCGCGTTCAGGCCGAGCGCCAGGGCAGAGCGGGTCTGCGGCGCGTCGCCGGCCGGCGTCATCCGCTCGCGCTCCCACACCACCGTGGGCTGCAGGTACGGCACCAGCGACACCCCGCGGCCCACGTTGAACTCGCGGCCCAGGCTGATCCCCACGGGCACGCGCAGGCGCTGGTATCCACCGATGATGCGGTAGCTGTCGGTAAAGACGCCGTCCGGACCGGACCGGCTCCCCGCATGCTCGCTGTACTCGTAGTCCGTCCACTGCGCGCCGGCCGTGATGCACAGCGGCAGGCGCAACCGGCCCAGGCGCACGGCGCCCTGCACCTCGCTCTCGCTGATCTCGTCCTGCTGGGCAAAGGCATCCAGCGAGCGGTGCTGCAGCTGCAGGGACGCGCCCGGCGTCTGGTACGCGAACGCCACGCCCGGGCCGCTGGCGCCGTCCGTCCCTTCGAATCCCAGCGAGAG
>DASQBH010000620.1:0-2125 GCA_035635315.1 Longimicrobium sp. | reverse complement strand
AGAAACCGGAATCATGAACCAGTCATCCTGAGGGAGCCGCGCGCAAGTCCTTCGCTTTGCTTGATCCATGGCGGCGACCGAAGGACCTTGCCAGCCGAAGCCAGGGGGCTGAATCCGTGCCGGCGAGCCTGCCCCACGATGTCGGAAAGAAGGTCCTTCGGTCGCGCACAAGCGGCTGTGCAGGTTCGGTTACCGCGCGGCGCTCCCTCAGGATGACTTGCCTTGCTGTCAGGGGTAAACACCCTCTCAGGATGACACTGCTACTTTGCCATGCCGGAGGTTCGGCAACACCGTCCGGCCGCGGGGGGCGCGCCGAAAGTCCGCCCGCGAGCGGACCTCAGCGGCACGCTTCGCCGCCGTGGTCCATGGAGCGGCCGTCGCCGGCGTTCAGGAACTCCCACTCGTAGCGGTCGTTGCGCAGGGTGAGGCGCAGCACGCCCCAGGCGCGGTCCACGCGGAACGCGCTTCCCGGCGCGGCGCGGACGAACGGGTAGTGCCGCGCGCCCCCCGTGCCCACCACGAACGAGCGGATCCCCCGCTCCGCGTCCTCCCGCCCGTCCGGGGCCATCCGCAGGAACCGCTCGTAGACGTGGTCGTGCCCGGAGAGCACCAGGTCCACGCCGGACTCGTACAGCGCCTGCCAGAGCGGTGTGACCGACGGGTTGCTGCCGTGCCAGCTGCTGCTGAAGCGGGGATGGTGAATGACGGCCACCGCGCAGCGGGTGGGGTTGGCGGCCAGGTCCTGGCGCAGCCAGCGCTCCTGCTCCGACCCGGCGGTGACGTCGAGGTTGCTGTTCAGCATCACGATGTGCCAGTCCCCCACGCCGAAGCTGTAGTAGCCGCGCCCCGAAGCACCGCCACGCTCGCCAAAGTACGCGTAGTACGGCGCGGCGCCGGCGGTGTTGTAGTCGTGGTTGCCCGGCGCCGCCCAGGTGCGGTCGCGGTGGCGGCCCCAGGTGGGCGCGTAGCAGTCGCGGTACTCCCGCTCCGTTCCGTCCACGTACGCGTTGTCGCCCAGGGCCAGGATCAGACCGGGAATCGTATCCAGCATGGCCGCGGTCTGCTCGTCGCCGGGAGTGCGGCAGTCGGCGATGTCGCCCGCCGCCAGCACCACCAGGGAATCACCGGGCTCCATGGGGTTTTCCAGGGCGCCCTCGGTCCCGTAGTAGGGGCCCGCGCATCCCGTTGCCCCGATCAGCCCCACGACGGCGGCCGCAAGCAAGGTGCGCGGCGCACACGGAATTCTCGTCCTCATCGTCTCCACCTTCCAAAGAGGTGCGAACGAGCGCATCGCCGCCCATGCGGGATCGAACGGACGAACGCGTCATCCGCAGTATACGCGATAGGGCGGACCGTGCCTGCGGGGCGAAGGCGGCTCCGCTGTCGGGAAGGGTTCGCGCGACGGACCGCCGTCCACCGCCTCCGCGTGTGCTCGGTCGCGAGGTCTGAAGAATCGAGAACCTCCTGACAGAGGAGATGCGCCACACCGGGCAGGAGCCTTTTCCGTGGCGCCGTACTCTGTGGGGTGGAAGCCGGGCGGGAACCCCAACGGCGGGAGGCTCCGATGACGCGGGCGATGGAACGTGCGATGGGCGTGGTGGCGATCATGCTCACGCTGCTGGTGGCCGCGCTCACGGGCTGAGCTCTGCCGCCGGCACAACGCGGAGGGCGCGGAGAAACCTTCTCTCCGCGCCCACCGTGTCTTTGCCGTAAACCTGCAGTTCTCCCCCTCTCGCCACGCGGCTTGCCGAAAGAGGGGCCGCGGGGAGCTACACCGCCGCCGGTTCGCCCTGCTCCACCGGGTTCCCGGCGCGTACCCACTCCTGGTAGCCGCCGGTCAGGTTCAGCACGTCGGTGATGCCGCGCGCCTGCAGCACGCTGGCCGCGATGGCGCTGCGGCCGCCGCCCTGGCAGTGCACCACCAGCGGACGGTCCGCCGGCACCTCGTCCAGCCGCTCCTCCAGGTAGCCAACGGGGATGTTGGGCACGTCGGGGAGGTGCCCCGCCTCCCACTCCGCCGCGCCGCGCACGTCGATCACGTTCACCTCGCCCGCCATCATCCGCGCCGCCAGCTCTGTGGAGGTGATCTGGCGGACCGATGCCAGCGGGCGCCCCTCGTCCTTCC
>DASQBH010000619.1:0-6262 GCA_035635315.1 Longimicrobium sp. | reverse complement strand
GACGGATTCCGGCCTGGAGCGCCCCGCCAGCGTCGGAGTGATCCGCGGCTTCGACATCTCGAACTCCAGGTAGTGGGGCTGCTGTCCCACCTGCCGGATCTTGTCCTTGCAGCTGGCGACGGAGCGGCTGTACAGATATGGATTGATCACGCCGACGGTGGCGCCCGTGCGATCAGCGATCCGCTGCATCTCATCGACGTCGGCGACGTTGGCGGCGCAGGGCTTCTCGACGATGATCCGCCGGAATCCGGCCTCGGTCGCGGCGCGCATCGTCGATGCGTGATCGTGCGCGGGCGTGCAGATGTGCACGACCGTGTTGTCCGGATCGACGTCCGTCAGATCCGCGAGCGAGGTCGCGCAGCTTACCCGTCCCGGGTCGTATCCAAAGTCGTATTCAAGACGATGCAGTGCGCGTCTGGTTCCCGCTTCCACAGTGTCGACCAGGCCGACGACACCCCCGAATGGTGAATCCGCGGAGACGTGAAGGCGAATCTTCTCCAGGACGGGAATGTGCAGACCCATCCCTGCTCGTCCCAGGCCGACAACCACTGCGTTCAGGCGTTGAGAAGGCACAGTCACATCCGAGATATGGCTCAGGTTGACCGGCAGCAGCTGGGCCGAGGTCGCCAGGTCAGTCATTGGTTACTCCCTTTGAGGAGGTCGCCCCGCTCGATCCACTTCTGGTTCCGCTCGATCGCCGGCGCGAAGGCGCGGCAGCGCGTACCGGGGGAGACTCAACGGGGGATCGAGGCATCGGTGCCGGGTCGTGTGCGGTGCGCACCCGCCGCGGCGGCGCGCAGCGGAACGCGCTGCCGGGGGGCGAAAAACGGGCGGTCGCGAGCGGGAAGGGAACCGGATGCACGGCGGGCGCGGACGGCGGCGGGAAGAATCTCCCGCGGCGCAAGCGCAATCGTAAGGGGCCATCCCGGGATCGTGCCCATGGGCGGGGCAGGCGGCGGCCCGTCGTGACCTACTCCCTGAATACGCATGAATTTAACCTCGGCCGACGTCCTTGGGCAAGCGGTGGCGGAAACCGATACGTTACCGCCATCCCGCGTGTCCGGGCCTTCCCTGGAGGGCACGGAGGACAGACCAATGAGTTACCGCTGGCCCGTCGACCCCGTGTGAAAAATGCAGTTCTGATGTGCAACTGGTGTTCGCCCGGATTCGCCATGAGTGCACGGCGAATCGTGAGAAACGGGATCAGCCTGCGGAATGCACACGAGATTCCGGGAATCGGTCTACGATCCCCGGCCAGGCAGGCAGGCTCGCGACGCGGGGTGGCTTCAGCGCGGTGACGTGGTTTCCCGCGCCGGCCGGGAACACCCGTCTACCCCCGCCGGCGCGCCGCCGCCCGCGGCCTCGACGTGCGCGGCGAGACCGGCGACGGTGGGCGTCTCGAACATCGCGCGGAGCGGGATCTCCACCTCCAGCAGCCGGGCGATGCGGGCGAGCACCTGCGTGGCGCCCGGCGAGTGGCCGCCCAGCGCGAAGAAGTCGTCCTCCACGCCCACGCGCTCCACCCCCAGCACCCCGGCCCAGATCCCCGCGATCACCTCCTCCGCCGCCGTCCGCGGCGCCACCGGGGCCGCCGGCGCGGGGGCGTCGGGGTCCGGGAGCGCGCGGCGGTCCACCTTTCCGTTCGGCGTCAGCGGGAGCGCGTCCAGCCAGACGAAGGACGACGGGATCATGTAGGCGGGAAGGAGCTTTCGCAGGTGGCCGCGGATGGCCACGGCGCGCGGCGGCTCGCCCTCCGCCACCAGGAAGGCCACCAGCCGCCGGTCCTCGCCCGCGCCGGCGGCCAGGGCGGCGGCCTCGCGCACGGACGGGTGGCTGCGCAGCGCGGCCTCCACCTCGCCGGCCTCCACGCGAAAGCCGCGCACCTTCATCTGCGCGTCGGCGCGGCCCGCGATCTCCACCGCGCCGTCCGGGCGGTATCTGCCCAGGTCGCCCGTGTGGTACATCCGGTCCGCCGCGTCGCCCGTCCACGGGTTGGCGACGAAGCGCGCGGCGGTCAGCTCCGCGTCGTTCAGGTAGCCGCGCGAGAGATAGGGGGTGCGGATGGCGATCTCCCCCACCTCGCCGATCCCCGCCGCCTTTCCCGCCGGGTTGATGACCAGGAGGTCCACGCCGTCGATGCCGCGGCCGACGGGAAGCGTCTCCCGCTCCGCCGACAGGTCGTCCGGCACCGGCCAGGCGCCCATCACCTGCGGGGTCTCGGTGGCGCCGTAGAAGTTCACGACCCGCGCGTTGGGGGCGATGGACCGCAGCGTCCGCACGTCCGCCGCGCGCAGCAGGTCGCCGCCAAAGCAGGCCAGCCTGAGCGCGGAAAGCGTCACGTCCTCCGCGCCGGCGGCGATGAGCTGCACCGTCGCGGGGGTCAGGTGCGAGACGGTGATCCGCTCGCGCTCCATCCACTCCGCCAGCCACCCCGGCGTCACCAGCCCCTCCGGAGAGGGGATGACGACCGAGGCGCCGACGGAGAGCGGCGCGAAGACGTCGCGCAGAAGCGGGTCGTGCGCGAGCCCGGCCAGGAGGGTGAACCGGTCCTCCGCGCCGACGCCCATCTCCCGCCCGTACCAGCCGAAGAAGTGCGCCAGCGGGCGATGCGTCCCCGCCACCGCCTTTGGCGTCCCCGTGGTTCCGGAGGTGAACGCGACGTAGGCCAGGTCGTCCGGCCCCACGCCGACGGGCGGCGCTTCGGCGGGCTGGCCTTCGACTCCATCCTTTCCCTTCGCGGCCAGGACGACGGTCGACTTCACCGTCGCCCCGAGCGCCTCCGCCACCTCCGGCGGCACCTCGCCGCCGGCGCCGATCCGCAGCAGCGCGGACGGGCGGGCGATGCGGACGTACTCCGCCAGCCGCGCGGGCGGATACGCGGGGTCCAGCGAGACGAACGCCGCGCCCGCCTTCCACGCCGCCAGGAGCGCGCGAACCAGCGGCGCCGAGCGGTGCGCCCACACGGCCACCGTGTCGCCCGGCCGCACGCCGTCGGCCACGAGCCGGTGCGCGATGCGGTTCGCCGCCGCGTCCAGCTCGGCGTACGTCCACCGCTCCAGCGTGTCCTGGACCGCGACCGCGTCGGGCGATTCCGCCGCCCGCCTGCCGACGCGCGAGTGGATGGCGCCGGTCCACGCCTCGGCCTCCATCGTCCGGGCAGGATCGGGAAGGACGGGGGCCGCCGCGCCGGTCCGCAGCGACAGCGCGCCGGCCTCCGCCTGCGGGTCGTCGGCGGCCTGCCGCAGGACGGCCGCGACCTGCTCCACAAGATCGGCGATGCGCTCGGGGCTGAAGAGGTCGGCGGCGTAGACGGCCGTGATCGCCAGCCCGTCGGGCGACTCGCCGGCGTAGAGCGTCAGGTCGAACCGGGCGCCGGGATCGCCGGTGCAGTACGGCTCGGCGGAGAGCCCGCCCGGGGGGCGCGACGGGGCGCCATCAGGGTCCCGCCAGTTGAGCTGCACCTGAAAGACGGGCGAGTGCGCCAGCGAGCGCGGCACGCCCAGCGCCTGCACCACGCGCTCGAACGGCGCCTCCTGGTGGGCGTACGCGGCCAGCGTAGCCTCGCGCACCCGCGCCAGGAGCGCGCGGAAGGTCGGGTTCTCCGCCAGGCTCACCCGCAGCGCCAGGGTGTTCACGAACATCCCCAGCATCGGCCCGGTGCCGGCGTGCGTGCGCCCGGCCACCTGCGTGCCGACGACGACGTCGTCCTGGCCGGACCAGCGCGAGAGCACGACGTCCAGCGCGGCGAGGAGCACCATGAACGGCGTGGCGTCCTCGCGCCGGGCCAGCGTCCGCACGCCGTCCAGGATCTCCGCCGGGAGCAGCGCGCCGGCCACGGCCGCGCGCTGGCTCTGCGCGGCGGGGCGTGGGCGGTCGGTCGGCAGCTCGAGCAGCGGCGGGGCGCCGGAGAGCCTTTCGCGCCACCAGCCCACCTCGCGCTTCGCCGCGTCGCCACCCATCCACCCGCGCTGCCAGATGGCGTAGTCGGCGTACTGCACCGCCAGCCCGGGAAGGGGCGACGCCTCGCCATGGGAGAACGCGGCGTAGAGCGCCCACAGCTCGCGCTGGTAGACGGCGGCCGACCCCCCGTCGAACACCGCGTGGTGCGCGTTGGCGTGCAGCAGGTGGTCGTTCGCCGCGACGCGCACCAGAAAGGCGCGGAAAAGCGGCGCGCCGTCCATGGCGAACGAGGTGTGGCGGTCCTCGAAGACCAGCCGCCGCGCCTCCTCCTCGCGCGCGTCCCGCCCCATCGCTGTCAGGTCGTGCACGGGGAGACGGAAGCCGGCGAACGGGACGACGCGCTGCGCCGGGGCGCCCTCCGCGTCGACGACGATGCCGGTGCGCAGCGCCTCGTGCCGGCGGACGATCTCGCCCACGGCGCGCTCCAGCGCCTCCGCGTCCAGCGAGCCGGAGATGCGCAGGGTGACGGGGATGTTGTACGCGGGCGAGTGTGGCGCCAGGCGCTGCAGCACCCAGATCCTCTCCTGGCCGAAAGAGAGCGGTGCGTCATCGCCGCGCGGCTGCGGGACGAGCGGCAGGGGGGAGACAGGGTCCGCGACGACAGCTTCCGAAGACATGGAGCGTGGGGGAGGAAGGCGCTTCGGCAAAGGAGCCGCCAATATAGGGTGGGCCTGCGCATACACAATCGTATCCGGACGTTAACCCCGCCCGGCCCTGACCATGCGCCACCTCTCCGGTTTCTTGAGATCGGTCTGTGCAGCCGCCTCGGGGGGACCGCGCCGGTACGTGGATCCCTGCATTCCATACAGCGCGATTTACATACGTTTACTGCAGTTTTTTTGGCGTAAGGTGTTGACTCGGCAGAATGCGATGGAGTATCATGAACTTAGCTGGCTCGGGGGGTTGCAGGACTTGAAACTCTGCGTCGAAGGTCGCGCGGGCGCGAGATGATCGTGATCGACATCCGCGTCCGGAGGCGGCATATGATGGTAGATTCCGTGCGTCTCCCGGAATCGCAGCGTCGTTTATCCTCAGAGTATGCGTCACGCACGATGACGCATACGGCTCGCTGATTCAATCGCGCCGATAGAACCTCTCCCCTCCCATTGGAGCAGCGCGGAGGGAAACGGCGGCCCGACAACCAGATCCGACAAAAGTCCCGCCCGGCTCTCGAATCCCGCGAAAGCCTTCTCGCTTTCGCGTCACCGTCTCGCTCTCGCCCTCCGATGCCGACGCCCACGATCGAAGGACTGGAAGCCATCCCGGGCGCAGGAGCCATCCACCTGCCCGCACCTGCTGATCCGGCGCTTCGCCCCACCGACGCCGACATCGCCCCCGACGCGTGCGTCCACGACCTGTTCCGCGCGCAGGCGGCGCGGACGCCGGAGGCCGTCGCGCTCTCCTGGCACGGCGAGCGGCTGACGTACGCCGAGCTGGAGGCGCGTGCGAACCGGCTGGCGAACGCGCTGCGGCGCCGCGGCGTGGGGCCGGAGGTGCGCGTGGGCATCTGCCTGCCGCGCACACCGGAGCTGGTGGCCGCGATGCTGGGCGTGCTTGGGGCGGGGGGCGCGTACGTGCCGCTGGACCCGGCGTACCCGCGGGAGCGGCTGGGCTACATGCTCGAGGATGCGGGCGTCACCCTCGTCATCACCGATTCGAGCCTGGCGGACCGTCTCCCGGAGGGCGCGGCCGCGCTGCTGCTGCTCGACGTGGAGCGCGACGCGATCGCGGCGGAATCCGTTGATGCGGCGGAGAGCGGCGTACTGCCGGAGAACCTGTCGCACGTCATCTTCACCTCCGGGTCCACCGGCCGGCCGAAGGGGGTGATGATCCGCCACTCCTCGACCGTCGTCCTGCTGCACTGGCTGCGGGAGAACGTGACGGACGAGGAGCGCTCGTCGGTGCTCTTCTCCACGTCGATCAACTTCGACGTCAGCGTCGCCGAGGTGTTCGGCACGCTCGCCTGGGGCGGAAAGCTGGTGATCGCCGAGAACGCGCTGGAGCTGGCGACGCTCGAAGAAGACGTCGTCCACGTCAGCATGGTCCCCAGCGCGGCGGCGGAGCTGCTGCGCAGCGGCGGCATCCCGGCGTGTGTGAAGACGCTGAACCTGGGGGGCGAGGCGCTGCCCAACGCGCTGGCGCAGGGGCTGTACGCGCTGGGGACGGTGGAGAAGGTCGGCAACCTCTACGGGCCCACGGAAGACACCACCTACTCCACGTACCACCTCGTTCCGCGCGGCGCGGACCAGGTGCTGGTGGGCACGCCGGTGTCGAACACGCAGGCCTACGTCCTGGACGACGA
>DASQBH010000618.1:0-4264 GCA_035635315.1 Longimicrobium sp. | reverse complement strand
GTAGCGCATGAGACGAATCAAGCCTTCCCGATCCCGGAACGCGGACGAACCACTGGCGCTGGTGCTGGCTTCACGCGCTCTGGCGGCGGTGGTCATCTACTTCGTGCTGCACCCGGACAAGCCGCTCCACTTCCGCGCCTTGCAGCGGGCGACGCGGGTATCGAGCCGGTCGCTGCAGCACGAGATGGCCCGCCTGGAAGCCCTCGGCATGGTGCAGCGCGAGCGCGATGGGAGGCTCGTCCGCTACCGTGCCATCGCGGGCCACCCACGCTGGGTCGTGCTGCGCGAGATGGTGCGCCAGTTCGCCCAACCCGCCGAGTTGCTGCGTGTGGCACTGGCGGACGTCCCGGGGCTGGAGGCCGCCTTCATCTTCGGCTCCTGCGCCCGTGGGGACATGCGTGTGGATAGCGACATCGACGTGTTCGCCGTGGGAGAGGGACTTGAAGACCGTGTTCCTGAGCTTGCGCTGATGGCCGGGACGTCGGAAGCGTCGATGCTACTTGGCAGGGAGGTAAACGTTACGCGCTACACAGCCGGGAAGTTGAACGCGCGGCGGGACACCGGGTTCATTCGGTCCGTGCTCTCAGGCCCCAAAGCGTGGCTCGTGGGAGATGAAAGACTGCTGACTCCCTCGGCCGGAGGTGGTGCGTGAGTGGATCGGAGATAGAGCGGCTGATCGAGGAACGCAGCCTCATTCGCGAAAATTACACCGACACGCAGGTTGTGGGGTTCTGGGACAAGGCTGCGGGGTCCCTGGAGAGCGCGCGGTTCGCAGGAATGCCAGCCGAGAATGCCTATCAACTCGCGTATACGGCGGCTTTGCAAATCAGTCTCGCCGTACTCGCTGCGCACGGGCTGCGGGTCAAGAGCACCTCGAACCATTACCTGACCTTCCACGTCGTTCAAAGGCTGGATCCGACGCTGGATGCGCCGGGCCGACGACTGGATGGGCTTCGGCACTTGCGGCATCAGACGATTTACGAGCCTGAACATGACGAGGGAGAGTTGGCGCGGCGTCTGAGCGAGGCATTCGACCGGCTCCGGGAGGCACTCCCGTTGTTCCGTAAGGCGATTCTGGCCGTCCGCCCGCATCTGGCGTCGTTCCTACGCGTAATCCAGTCCTGAACCCATGCGTAATGCTACCAAGAGGGCCGTCCGCATCGTCGCGGACGGCCCCTTTGCTTTTCCGTACCTCGTACCCCGTACCTTCGTACCGCTTTACTGCGCGTATCGCAGGATGTCGTAGATGAACCGCGTGCCCCAGCCAAGGTTTTCGATGCTGAGGCGCTCGTCGTTGCCGTGCATCATCTTCTGGTGCTCGCTGCTCTCCACGCGGAACGGGTCCAGGCCGTAGGTGACGATGCCCAGCTTGCGGTAGGTGGGCCGGTCGCTGGCGGCGGTGAACATGGGCGTGGTCACCAGCGCGCCGGGGTCGCGGTCGTGCGCGGCGCGCTCGATGGCCCGGAACAGCTCCGTGTCCACCGGGTTCTCCAGCGGCGTCTTGGGCGCCATGATGGTCTGCCAGGTGATCCCCGAATCCGCCGCGATCGCCTTGAGCGCCGCCAGCACGGAATCCGGGTTCGCTGTCGGCAGCAGGCGGATGTCGATCTCGGCGACGGCTTCGGCGGGGATCACGTTGGTCTTGTTGCTCCCCGTGAGCACCGTGAGCGAGATGGTGTTGCGCAGGATGGCGTTCCAGTACACATCGCGCAGGATCCACTCGCGCGCCGCCGGGTTGGCCAGCGCGCTGCGCACGTCCGCCAGCCAGGCGCGCTGCTCGCCCTGGTAGTTGCGCGAGATGTCGCGGAAGTACTTCTCCACCCCCGCCGTAACCTCCAGCGGCGTCTCGTGCTGCGCGATGCGGGCGAGCGCCGCCACCAGCCGCGGCACCGGGTTCTCGCGCGTGGGCCGCGACGCGTGGCTGGGCGTGCCGGCCACGCGCAGCCGCTGCCAGAACGTCCGCTTCTCCGCCACCCCCACGCCGTAGAACTGCAGACGCCCGTTCTCGATGGGGATGTCGCCGCCCTCGGTGATCAGGTACTCCACGTCGCGCAGCAGGTCGGGATGGCGGTCCACGAACGCCACCGCGCCGGTGGAGCCCAGCTCCTCGTCGGCGTTGGCGATGTAGACGATGTCGCGGGTAAGCCGCACGCCGCTGCGCTTGAGGGCGATCATGGCCATCAGGTGCGCCACGCCGTCGCCCTTCATGTCGATGGCGCCGCGCCCCCACACGTACCCGTCGCGCACCAGTCCCGCGAACGGGTCCACCGTCCAGTGCTGCGGCGACGCCGGCACCACGTCGATGTGGTGCACCAGGGCGATCGCCCGCTTCGTTCCGTCCCCGCGCAGCCGGGCGTACAGGTTGGCGCGGCCGGCGCCCAGCACCTCCTCGTCCAGGACCTGCGCCTCGATCCCCTCGCGCTGAAGGATGCGTGCCAGGTACTCCGCGCCGGCCTTTTCGTTGCCCGGCGCGTTGGTGGTGTTGATGCGGATGTACTCGGAAAGGATCTGCACCGCCTCGCCGCGCAGCGCGTCCCAGTCCACGGGCCGTCCGGAGGCGGGCTGGGCGGCGGCCGGTACTGTGGCCGTCATCGCCAGCGCGACCAGGGGCAGAATCCTGCGCATCATCGGCATCATCTCGTCTTCGTTTCGGGTGGATGCGCGAAGATAGCCGGGCGGATGGGGAGCGGGTAGATGCCGTGCGAGTCCCGTCCGTGATCGAACGCGAACGGGGCCGCCCGCAGCATCGCGGACCGCCCCGAATCTCCATGGACGCCGCCTGACCTTCGGAAGCGGCGAATCAGCGATCCGCTGCCGCCATGGCCGCCTGCAGCGTGCGCCGCAGCCGCCAGGCCCGCACGCTGCGAATCCAGTTCAGCGGCGGAAGCATGCGCCACACCATGACGAACGCGCTCCTGAACGTCGGCCGGTAGACGTCGCGGCTCACCGTCATGGTTCCCAGCGCGCGCTGCCGCTCCAGTACCTCGCGTTCGCGCTCGGGGACAAAGTCCAGCAGGGCACCGGCCTCGGGAAGCACGCCGGTGGCGCCCCGTCCGGCCACGTGGTCCACGTGGGCCAGGTGCAGGGCGTACAGCCGCCCCAGGTCGCGTTCCCGCGAGACGCGCAGCGTGTGCATCCGCGGGTACGGCGGAAAGGTGTCGGTGAGGGGAAAGTTGCTGGTGAGCACCTCGCCGCTGTCCGAAAGCGCCGTGATGAACACCTGCCAGCGATGCCTGGGCGTGATGTAGTCCAGCCCGTGGAGCCCCGCGGCCCGGTTCACCAGGTGCAGCACGTATGCGCGGTTTCCCGCGCCGCGGTACACCTCGATGTGCCCCACCTCCAGCTCGTGTGCCGCCACGGGCACCAGCCCACGCGGTGCGAGCGCCGTGTGCCACTCCTCGAGCGCCTGGCCCACCGGCTCGGGCACTGCGCCGGGCTCCAGCCGCCGCGTGGGGATCAGCGGCATGCGGTGCGACAACCAGAAGACGATGGGCGCGAGCACGTAGAACGGCACGGTGAGGCCGAGGATCAGCCACATCGGAAACCTGCCTGGGCGGGAAGAGCGGGGGGGAACCGGGGGATACGGACCGTGCGGCGGGCGCCGCACGGTCCGTCCGCCGGTCAGACGTTGAAGCGGAAGAGCAGGATGTCGCCGTCCTTCACGACGTACTCCTTGCCTTCGGAGCGCATCAGCCCCTGCTCGCGCGCGGCTTTGACGCTTCCCAGCTTCTCGAAGTCGGCGAACGCCACCGTCTCGGCACGGATGAAGCCGCGCTCGAAGTCGGTGTGGATGACGCCCGCGGCTTCCGGCGCCTTCGCCCCGACGGGAATCTCCCAGGCGCGCACTTCCTTTTCACCCGCGGTGAAGTACACCTGCAGCCCCAGCAGCCGGTAGCCCGCGCGGATCAGCGTGTGCAGGCCGGGCTCCGTGATCCCCAGCGACTCCAGGAACTCCTTCTTCTCCTCGTCGGGAAGCTCCGCCAGCTCGCTCTCGATCTTGCTGCTGATGGGGATAACCTCGGCGGTCTCGCCGCTCTCCTCCACCGCCTTGCGCAGCGCGCGCACGTGCGCGTTGTCGCCCTCCGGCAGGTCGTCCTCGGCCACGTTGGCCAGGTACAGCACCGGCTTGGCCGTCAGCAGGTTGTACGAACGGAGGATGCGCTGCTCGTCGTCGTTCGCCTGCACGGTGCGCGCGGGCTCGCCCCTGTCCAGCGTGGCCGACAGCCGCTCCAGCAGGCCCAGCTCCGCCTGCGCCTCCTTGTCG
>DASQBH010000617.1:0-15551 GCA_035635315.1 Longimicrobium sp. | reverse complement strand
GCGGCCGGAAGACCTGAGGACGTGGAAGCTGTGGTCGGCGCCCTCCAGCCAGTGCATCCGCCAGTCCGTCTTTACCGTCTTCAGCGCGGCCTCCATCAGGTCGCGCCGGCACAGCTCGTCGCGGGTGCCGTTGAAGCAGAGGACGGGGACGGTGATCTGCGGCAGGTGCGCGTCGCGCAGCTTTTCCGGCTGGCCGGCGGGGTGCAGCGGATAGGCGAGCAGCAGCAGCCCGTCGCAGGCAAAGCCCTCCGCCGCCAGCATGGAGGCCGCTCGGCCGCCCATCGACCGCCCGCCGATGATCAGCACGTCGGGCCGCAGCTCCTCGCGGATGCGCGCGACGACGGCGGAGGTGGTCTCCATCAGCCGCGGCATGGGATCGGGGCGGCCGGATCCCCTTTCCTTGTACAGGAAGTTGAAGCGCACCACGTCGATGCCGCGCGCGCGGATCGCCTGGGCCACGGCCAGCATGCCGCGGTCGCCCATGTGCCCGCCCGCCCCGTGCGCGCAGGCGAAGACGACGCGCCGCCCCGCCGCCTCCGCCGCGTCGTGGACGGCGCTCGTCTCCGCATCGCCCACCGCCACCCGCCACGTCGCGCTCTCCGGTCGATCCACGGTCTCCTCCCAGGTGGTGAGGCACAGCACGCGGAACGCCCCGGAGCCACACCGTGCGCCGGGACGTTCGGCCACACTGCATCGTGCGGCATTGCGCCTACAGCGGCAAGTAGGACGGCTCCGGACGGTGGGGGCGCCGGCCGGCACTGAGGGGATACGCAAGGCGCCGCGCGCGCATCACGCTTCCCAGCGGCTGGTGCTCGGCGATGGCGTGCCACGGCGAGAACGCGAGCTCATCGATCTTTTCGCTCTGCTCCCGAACCTTGTCATCCTTCAGGTTGCAGGAGAGGATGCGGAGCCGCGCGACCGTCAGCGGCGGCGACGCGTCCGTGTCCCACGGAATGGAGGTGTCCTCGATGGGCGTGTGCTGGTCGTCGACATAGAACTGGAGCATGAAATCGAACCACAGGTCGCCCTTCTGCAGCCGCTCCGCCAACTCCTCGCGCAGAAAGTCGGGCGTGGACCCGGGGCCGGCGGCGGGCTCCGTTTCCGCCGCGGGCTGCACGATGAACTTTACCGCGTACGGACCCATCTGGATGGGTGCCGTGCCCCCGTACCGCTCGGTCGCCATGCTGTGTACTTCGCTGCGCAGCACGGTGGTTCTCACCGCTTTCAGGATGCGGACCGCCTCGCGCACCCCCACCGCCCACGCCAGCCTGAATGGCAGGAGCGGGCGGATGCCGTTGACGGCCCGGATGAACGCCATGAACTGGCGCGCGTTGCGAACCGTGGAGGTCACCGAGTGGCTGGTCGCCAGAAAGTCCTGCGTAAGGGCGTCCTCCTCCCCTTCCTGGAGCTTGCGTCCGGGGACGCCCACCAGCTTGATGCCGATGCCGCGCGGCTCGGGGTTGGCGTCCTCGTTCACGCGGAAGTCGCCGTTGGAGAACCGGACCGCTGCCTGGAATACGCGCGGCTCCTTGAACACACCCTGGAGGGCGTAGTCGGGGAGGTCGGGAAGCACGTGGAACTCGGCCAGGAATCCCGCGTGCGTCTTGGCGTGGAACCCGCGCCGCTGAATGCCGCGCCTGTCTGCGCCCCTCTTCTGCTGTGCGGCGATCTCCTCCAGGAAATCCCTGGCGCGCATCTCCTCGCCGGGTTCCATGATCTCCTTCCAGCCCGTGCTGGGGCGCCGGGATCGGGGCGCCGGACCTCCATTTTCATCCGTTCTCATGGTCGTGTCCTTCGTTCCAAAGAGGTGAATGATCCGAATGGACGGGGTGCTGCGCGGATGTGCGCGGACGGCGGGTCGCGCGGAGGACGCGGTACGATACCGAACCTCGTCCTCATCCTGCTAGATCGCCCCGCGGACCCGGATTCTCAGGTATGGTCGGGAAAACAACATCGGGGGTACAGAGGAACAGACAAAAGCCAGAGGAACGGAGGGAAAACGATCTTCCTCCGTTCCTCTGGCCGTTGTCTGTTCCTCTGTACCCTCCTGGCTTTTCCCGGAGATGATCGCAGCCGGATCGTCCCCGGGGACCGCGTCCTGATCAGCCGCGCAGGTTGGCGTTGGAGCGGTTCAGACGGTACTCCTGGAAGCCGCAGCCGCCCACCGGCACGTACACGGAGTTGGGCCGCGGCACGCCCGGCGCCGCGTACACGTTGATCCCTTCGTAGCGGCCGAAGAGCGCCACGCTGCCCGGCACCAGCTCGCGGATGCCGCTCCACTTGCCGTACCCGTCGCGGCCGATGGTGAGGTTGGAGCCGGCGTGGTACCACGGCGTCTCCGTCGCGGTGGGGACGGCCGGGTACGCCTCGCGCAGCACGCGCTGCTCGCCCTCGACGATGGCCAGGCTGTCGCCGGAGGAGGTGATGAGGCCGTACACCTGCGCCGGCCCGGACTCCAGCACCCTGCACATGGCAAAGGGCCGCATCTCGTCGTCCATGCTGCTGTCGCGGCCCTGCGGCGTCACCTCTTCGTGCACGCCGGCCACGGCGCACGCCAGCCCGCTCCCCGGCACCGCACGCGTCTCGGCGCGGCCGTGGTTGGCGATGCCGCCGTTCACCAGGCGCGTGAGCACGGCGTGCACGGCCAGCAGCTCGTCGGGCGGCGAGGCCAGAAAGGCACTGGAGCTGGCGTCCAGGTACTCGTCGAAGGCGGAGAGCGCGGCGGACAGGCGCGTGGGCGCGGCCACGCCGGGGCGCGCGGGGTCCATCCGCTCCGCCAGGGCCAGCAGCCCGTCCAGGCGGTGCACCAGCCTGGCGGCGGCGCCCTCCGCGCGGCGGCCGCTGCCATTCGGCGCGAGGGCTTCGGCGATGCGCGCGCCGCCGCCGCGGCCGTACAGCAGCACCAGCAGCTCGCGCTGCACGTCGGCGGGAAGCGTCTCCGCGCCCACGGCGGCGCCGCTGAGGGTGCCGGCGGCCAGTGATTCGCCCGTGGACTCGGCGGAGGTGCGGACGCCCCAGGCCACGGTGCACGAGTAGCTGCGCACCGGCACCGCCTCCAGCCCCAGCATGTCGGCGGAGGTGATGGAGACGAAGGTGGCGTCGGATTGGTCGATGCGGCTGAAGCCGTGGTAGACGAGCTGCCCCTGGGCGGGCACGGCCGCGGCCAGCGCGGCGGTCAGCAGGGCGGCGCCGAGACGCCGCGGCATGGGTGCGTTCATGATGATCGCGCTCCGTGAAAGGTCAGTATGGATAGGCGAAGCCGAAGCCCACGCCAAAGATGACGCGTGCCTGCGTGGTCACGTCCGCAGCGCCGACGGAAAGGACGACGGGAAGCTTGCGGAGGGGCGTGAGCGAGAGCCCCGCGTTCAGGTCCTGCCCCGTCCACGACGCCATCAGCGACGCGGGCTGGGCGATGCGCATGGCCACGCCGCCAAAGACGCCGACGGTCTCCTTGCCGTCCAGGATGGCCTGCTCGGGACGAAAGCGCCCCGTCCCCGCGCCCAGCGTGGCCACGATGCTGCCGAACGGCTGGCCGGGGTCCGATGCCAGCGGGATCAGCTTGCTGGCGACGGCGTAGACGCTGGTCCCCGCGTCGGTGAACGGGCCGCTGCCGTCCTCGTTGCCGGCCAGCTCGCCCCAACCCACCGCGTTCTCCCAGCCGACGGCGACGGACGACGCGCCGGGAAGGATGCGGTGCACCTTGAAGCTCAGCCCGCCGCGGCAGCAGCTGCGCATCGTCCCGAACTGCGCCATCGCCACCTCCACGCCGAAGTACTTGCGCGCGTCGCCCAGCCCCAGGCCCAGCACGCCGCCGCCGTCCATCTTTTCGCTGTAGCGGGTGCGCGCCTGCATGCCGCCGCCCAGGAACACGTCCCCGAAGTCGGCGCCAAAGCCGGTGGGGATTCCCAGCGCGGCGGCGGGGGCCGTAAAGCGGCCGCGGGCGGGAAGCTCCACGGCCGGCGGCTGGGGCAGGCGCAGGTTCTCGCGGGCGGGGTCCTGGGCGGGGGCCGGGGTGGCCAGCGTGCCGGCCGCCAGGAGCGAGAGCGCGGCGGCTCTCCAGTGAACCGGTCGCAGGATGGTCATGGCAGGATCCTCCGTGGGGGCATGATGCGGTGTGATTCCACCACGGCGGCTTGCGGGATCGTTCTGCCGTGGCGCGCCGCAACAGGGGCAGGGGGCGTGCCTCTCCGCGCCACGCCTCTAAGTCGTTGGCATGTAAAGGATTGTGTGCGGGTGGATGTGCCGGGGTGCGCTGATTCCTGCTCCGGAACGTTACCGCCGTCCGGTATGGCGCGTTACAGATGGTAGCAGCCGGGGCGTGAGGCGGAGGTGGACGGTGGTGCAGGGCCGTGGGGGTTTGATGGGAGAGGGTGAGATCACGTCGCCGGCGGCGGGCCACCCGCAGCAGCGAGCAGATCCTTCATACCGGATCCGCAAATACACTCTGATTCCCAACTACAGGTTCTCACGCAGAGGAAGCAGAGGAAGCAGAGAAAAACGGGGATTTCGTAGGCATTTCTCTGCTGCCTCTGTTTCCTCGGCGTGCCAAGACGCCGCCGGAACTGGAGTTAGCGAAAGATCGGGGTCCACATTCTGAGCCGGTACTTCGAGGAGCACCGAGAGCGCGTGCGGGTGCGCCTTGCGGACCTGATGGAGAGGGAGTTTAGGGAGAGCGGGCTAGAGCCGCCTGCGTGGATCGATAGGCTACGTGAGGAGCCTTGGGAAGGATCGGACAGGATGTAATGCAAGCGGGACGGCTATTGGCCGCCCCGCTTTGCCGTCAATCATACTTCGCGGATATCGAAACGCATGCTCGCGGCCAGACGGTCGGGGTCTCTCTTTCGTTTGATGGCAAGTTCGACGCGGTAACGTTGCATCTCTGTATTGTGCTTGAAGCCGAGACGGTTTTCATACCAAGGTATCATATCGGCGCGAGCATCAACCGTTACGAACCTACACCCTACCGAGTCTGAGAGGGTGCGTGCGAGGCCGACAACGTCGCCAACGAGATAAGTGCCCAGCCCCCGTCCAGCGAACGTCTCGTGTACCCCAAGTTGCGCCAACTTCAACGCACCAATAATCTCATACCTAATATCCAACCCCCTCTCCCGTCTAGAAAGTTGGATGGCATCTAAACATACCGTAGCGTAGCCCGCTAAGATGCCGTGCACGTAGTACAGATAGGTAGTTGAGACCATTTGCTGCTGGTCTGTCCACGCGTGTTCGTAGAGGAAGGACGTCTGATCCTCATGCCCACAAACGAAACCCGCTTCTGGGGGCCCGTCCAACTTCCTCACAACAACATCACTAAGATCAACCAGGGTCATTGAAGAGGGCGCTGGGGTGGAAAAAGAGAGGGGGACGGGCCGTTTCCAGACCTGTCCCCCCTATGGAAAACGCTTGCGCTTGCTTACCGGCGGGCTGCGTTGGCCGCATCCTGAACGTCAAGCCGCTTTCGCAACGCGATCATCTCCCGCATCCGCTCGAAGACCATTCGCCGCTGCGGCGTGTTCTCCGGAGGCCGGGCCATCTCTTCATACACCTCCCGCGACTTCTTCAAGGACAGCGGCGGTGTGCGCTGGGTGCCCATCGTTGTACCCCCTCCAGAGATGCCTGACTTAAGGCGTAGACGAATTAGCCTGACATGTATCCTAACCAAACTGCGCACCCTGTCAAGGGAAGGATTGTACATCTGTCCTGTGCGCAGGCAGGTTTCGGCGCCTGTGTGGGCCTGCTTACACAGTGGAATTAGGCCGCACATCTTTAGGTTAGTCTGACTTCGGCATCGGTAATGTTTTATTTCGGGCTCACAAGCGGCTCACTCCGGTAGCGACTTTCCTGGCTACTTCGTCACCATTTCGTCAAGCACATAATTCCGATTCTTTTTGCGATTCGCTATCAGCGGCGCCTCCTTCGGAATGACAGACAGGCGGGGGGAGGAAGCAAGAAAGGACGCGGATGAAGCCTCATCCGCGTCCTCTCCGTTTTCCTCCGCGCCTCCGCGTGAAACCGCCGTCGTCAGCCGCCGGTACGGGCGCCGGCGGGGCCGGTGTTGTCCTTCTGCGCGCTGTCGGCGGTCACGCCCTGGCCCGGCTCGGCGGACGGGGGCTGGCCTTCGCCGTCGCCTCCGCCGCATCCGGCGAGCGCGAGGAGCACCAGCATCAGCAGCATCCTCTTCGTCATCATCCCCTCCCTCCCATCCCTTTCGAGGTCAGCCGCGAAAGACGGTGTGGTGCACGCGCGCGTACGCCGAGTACGCCGCCACCACCCGCGACGACGTGCCACGTGCCGCCACGCGCCCCGCCCGCAACGCGGCCAGAAACGACTCGCGATGGGGCTCGAACGGCGGCACCTCCACGTACGCCGTGCCGATCTCGCCCGCGGTGTGCGCGTCGGAGCCGGCGCCCAGCGGCAGGCCGCGTGCCCTTGCCCACGCCTCGCCCGCCTCGTTTACGCCGGTGCCCCAGGTGCGCGCGTTGTGCGCCTCCACCGCGTCAACCAGGTCGGCGATGGCGGCCAGGTGGTGCTCGCCGCCGCCGCGCCGCCGCACGTCGAACGGGTGCGGCACGTACACCACGCCGCCCTGCGCGCGGATGCGCTCCGCCGTCTCGCGCAGCGGCGTGCCGCGGGGAATGCGCTCGGTGAGAAAGATGCCGATCAGGTCCGGTCCCTCGGCCGTGCGCACCTCTTCGCCCGCGATCACCCGGTCCGGGGCGCGCGCCTGCATCGCCAGCGCAACCTCCAGCTCGTCGTGGTCCGCCACGACGATGCGGTCGATGCCGCGCGCGTCCATGGCGGGGACGATGCCGTCGGGATCGTTCAGCGAGTCGTAGCTGGCGCGGGTGTGCACGTGCATGTCCACGCGCAGCAGGCGCTCAGCCACGTTCCTCCGCCCGCCGCACCAGCTGCCGCCACACGTCGCGCGCCGCGTCCTGCAGGTCGCCCAGCGTCCCCGCGTTGCGGATGACGACGTCGGCGCGGGCCCGCTTGAGCTCCGAGGGCATCTGCGCCGCGATCATCCGCCGCGCCTCGTCCTCGTCCAGCCCGCGGTCGGCCACGATGCGCCGCAGCCGCACCTCTTCGGGCGCATCCACCAGCACCACCACGTCGAACTCGTCGGCCATCCCCACCTCGAACAGCAGGGGGATGTCGGCCACGATGAGCTTTTCGCCGCGCGACTGCGCCTCGCGGTACTCCTCGTCGCGCAGGGCGGCCACGGCGGGGTGCACGATCCCCTCCAGCCGCGCGCGCGCCTCGGGATCGGCGAACACGATCTGCCGCAGCGCCGCGCGGTCCAGCGCGCCGCCGTCCTCCAGCACCCAGGTGCCCCACTCGCGGGCGATGGCGGCGTGCGCGGGGGTGCCCGGCTCCACCGCGCGGCGCGCCAGGTCGTCCGCGTCCACCACGGTGGCCCCCATCGACCGCCACACGCCGGCCACGGCCGACTTGCCCGCCGCGATGTTCCCCGTCAGCCCCACCTTGAGCATGGATGATCCAGGATCTTGTTCGTAGCTGCCATCAAATCAACGCCGCCCGGGAACCGGAGGGGTCAGCGTCTGCGTCTCGGACAGGATGTCGTCCGCTGTCCTGGGCCGCCGGTCGGGCCCGGCCGAGCCCACCTGGAAGGTGCGGCGCGTGGTGATCAGGTAGTAGGGCTCGTTCCACGGGTCCAGCGCCGCCCCCTGGCCTTCGCGCGAGGCCAGGAACTGGTTGAAGTCCCGCGGCCGGGGAAGGGCGGTCCCCTGCGACCGCTCGCGCTCCAGCACGCGCTGGATGGAGTGCACGCGGTTCTTGGCCTCCCACCGGTACACGGGGTTCAGCACGTACTCGATCTGCGGCCGTGCGCGCGCCCGCAGCGACGGCACCAGCAGCACCGTCGCCAGCAGGATCACCAGCACCCCCAGAATGCGCGACATTCAGCTCCCCCCTCTGGTCTGCTCCGCCGTGGCGCGATCGCCGCCGGCGTCTAGAAAGAACCGCGCCGCCCCGTCGGGCTCCTGCCGAACGGAGGCGCGTCCGGCGGACGCCAGCCGGTCCAGGTGCGCCAGCGTCTCGCGCAGGGCCAGCATGCGCGTGGCGGGCGGCATCTCTCGCCCCGGGTACCGCGCGTCCACCACCTGCCAGCAGCTGCGCGGCTCCGCGTCCAGCAGCGCGCGCACCGTCTCCGTCTCCCCGTCCGCCGCCGCGCGCAGCTCGCGGATGCGCCCCACGCCGTCTTCCGGCGCCTCGCCGTGGCCGGGAAGGACGAGCGCGGGACGGAGCGCCTCCAGCCGCGCCAGCGCCGCCGCGTAGTCGCCCACCGGGTCCGCACGCTGCCGATTGACGCCCAGCGTGGGGGTAATGCGCGGCAGCACGGCGTCGCCGGCGATCAGCACGCGGTCCGCGGGGCGAAAGAGGGAGACGTGCCCCGCGGTGTGCCCCGGCGTCCACACGAAGCGCCATCCCGCGGCGCCGGGAACTTCGCCCTCTTCCCCGTCCAGCACGCCGTCGAAATCCAGCGTCGCCGTGAACGGGCGGGCGCTCCGCTGCAGCTCCTCCACCGTGCGCACCATCTCGTCCGGCGCGCCGCAGCGGCGCAGCAGGGCGGCGCGGTAGCCGGCCTCTTCGTCCGGGTGGGCGGCGGCGTGCGCCATCCGCTCCGCGTCCAGCCGTCCCGTGAGGATCGCGGCGCCGGACGCGTCCCTGACCCGCGCGGCCAGCCCCACGTGGTCCATGTGCATGTGCGTCACCACGTGCACGGCCACCGCATCCCATCCGCCCGCCGCGGAGCGGACGCCGGCGTCCAGCGCGGCCCACGCCTCCTCCGTGTTCAGCCCGCCGTCCACCAGCATCCATCCCCCGTCCCCGCACCGCGCCAGGTACGCGTTCACCTGCGGCGGGCGTCCCGGCATGGGGGTGGAGATGCGGTGGATGTCCTCCGTTGCGGCGGTGTGCACCGGGTGGTTGCGGCGTGGCGTGGGGGACGAACGAACGGTGATACGGCGCAAGATACGTTGTGATACGCCGCTTGGGGTAGAGCGGCGTTTTTGCGCAGGGTTGGGAAGGGGCGGGAGAGACGAGAGGCCCGGCGGTGCGGCCGGGCCTCGCGCGGGAGTTTTCGTGGGTTTACTTCGTCCCCGGGCCGCCGCAGTCGGGGCATAGCGACATGATGCAGGTGAGTCCGCCACAGTTGGTCCAGCCGCTGTGCGCCACCACCGTCCCCTGTTCGTCGTTGTCCGCCGCGGCGGAGAAGGTCTCCACCTTCAGCATCTCGACGTCCAGCTTCAGCTTCTGCATGGATGCGGTCCTCCGGGTCAGGTTTGAGGGAAAACGAACGAGCCGCATCCCGGAGCCAGCCGCGTGCCATCGTCCCGAATGCCGCCGATTCCCGCGATTCCGCGGTTTTCGTCTGCGGACGATGAACCGGCGCACCGGCGATTGCTGAATCCTGGTGCACGATTCATCGAAATGCCGCATGGTGACGAGCCGCGCGCGGCGGGATAGATTCGCGCGGGCCCCACCCCGTTCCCGCGCACCCGACCGCTCGCGTGACACCGGCTCCCACCCATCCGCCCGACCCTCCGCGCGACGGACGCCCGATCCGCGCGCTCGCGCTGTACCTGCTGGCGGTGTTCGCGGGGGGCGCGCTGCTGGCGCCCTGGCTGTACCACGGAATCCAGGCGCTGGCGCCGTCCTTCCCCGCGCTGGAGACGGCCGCGCGGATGCCCTTCGCGCGCTACGTGAACCGCGGGCTGCTGATCGTGGCGCTGCTGGGGCTGCCGTTCTTTGTCCGCGCGGCCGGCGTGCGCCGCTGGAGCGACGTGGGGGTGCCGCCGGGCTTTATCCGCTGGCGGCGCTTCGCGGCGGCGTTCGGGCTCGGCTTTCTCTCCCTCGCCGCCGTCTGCGCCATCACGCTGCTCGCGGGCGGGCGGCTGGTGAAGCCGCGCTCGCCGGGGGAGCTGGCGGGGCAGTTCCTGGGCGTGCTGGCCACGGCGCTGATCGTGGCGGTGATGGAGGAGCTGCTCTTTCGCGGCGCCATGTTCGGCACCCTGCGCCGGGCCATGCGCTGGCCCGCCGCGCTGGCCGCGAGCAGCGGCGTGTACGCCATCACCCACTTCATGCACCGCGGCGAGACACCGCCGGCGGTGGACTGGCTGAGCGGCCTGCGCGTGCTGCCGACCATGCTGGCGGGGATGACGGACGTGCGCACCCTCTTCCCCGCGCTCCTGAGCCTGGCGCTGGCCGGGGTGATCCTGGGGCTGGCGTACCAGTGGACGGGCGACCTGTCCGCCTCCATCGGCATTCACGCCGGGTGGATCTTCTGGCTCAAGTTCTACGGCTTCGCCACCCGCCGCGCGCCGGACGTGGACCCGTGGTTCTGGGGGACGGGCAAGCTGGTGGACGGCTGGCTGGCCTTCGTGGCGATCGTCGTGGTGCTGAGCATCGTCCTGCTGGCCCGACGGCGGGCCGGCGCCCCATCCCCCGTCCCCGCTCCCGGCCCGCGCTGACCGCCGGCGAACCCGGAAGGATGCAGATCACCAGACCGGCCCCGCACTCAGGTGCGGGGCCGGTCCGCATTCGTGGGCGCGGCGGGATCACGGCTCACGATCCGGTCGCGAGGCCGCCGCTGTGCACAGTGGGATATCTTTATCGGACGTTCCTAGTTTGTGAACTTCGGATTTGCGGAACCGCATCTGCACCGGATTGAGCGACTTGCCGCACGCCGCGGGGAAAACGTTCGCAATCTTGACGTCAAATAGCGCATCGTGTTCGTTGCGCAGCACTTGCACCGGGAATATCCTGGGGATGCCAACTGCAACGAACTGCTCCCGAGGCTGCTGAAGCACCGGGCCGGGCACGATGCAGCCACCGTCCAACCGTGAGCCGATACGGCGCGCGGTGGTCTGGATGCGTCCCTTATGCGCCTTTGCGAAAGGAGGATTTCGAGCGTCCGCCGGAGAGCCCGGCGACCCGTCCGCGGCGGTGAAGAGATTCCGCGCGCCGAACACCCACCGGGGCCGCACGCCCGGTCCGGTTCCATCCCCCACTCCCTTGCATGGAGACCCCCAGCATGTTCGACATCACCACGGCACGACAGATCAACTACGGCCCCAACGGGGAGCTGACGACCACCGTTTTCCAGGACCGCACGGAAAAGAACATCTGGTACCTGGTGCCGGTGCCCCGCCTGCGCATTCAGAACGGACAGCCCGCCTTTTCGCTTACCCGGTACGTGTCCAACGGCGGCGGGCTGGCCGGCATGTGCACGTTCGAGACGGAACTGTACGCGCCCGAGGAGGCCAAGCAGGCCGCCCAGGCCCAGATCCCCGGCATCGGCGGGTGGGGACAGTTCACCTGGGTGAGCGGAAACGCGTTCTTCACCTACGAGTTCGCCGACAACAAGCCGCGCTCGCTGGTGCAGTCGCCGTCGCTGTTCGGCAGCAACGTGGCCGCGTTCCAGGTGGAGCTGACCAACGAGGCGGAGCTCAACGCGTTCGTGACGGGGTTCACCACGCCGGGCGAGGTGTCGCCCTTCCGGGTGAAGTACGAGATGGGCGTGCTCACGCAGCTGCTGGGCGCCGCCGCCACCGTGACCTACAGGGCGTCGGCCGCCATCGAGTACCAGCGCAAGTACGAGACGCGCACCGACACCTGGGGCAACCGCAAGACGGTGCTCACCGAGGTGCGCCAGGTGCTGCAGCAGTCCGGCGCGGGCGACGTAAAGGTCACCCCCGGCGCGGGCGCCACCGACGAGGTGGTGCAGCTGGTGCGCGACTGGGCGTGGAGCACGCTCGAGACGCAGGTGGCCAACACCGTGGAGAGTGCCCGCGCGCTGGCCGTGGGGAACGAGAACCCCGTCACCGCCACCAGCGACTTCTCCGCGACCTACTCCGAAGACGCCATCGTGGAGTGGTCCACCCCCGTCTCGCGCTTCCTTCCCCGCTTTTCCGAAGACACCTGGAAGCTGCTGTACCACCAGGTGGACAACCGCCAGCTGGTGGTGACGTTCCAGCTGGGCGGCCAGACGCAGGCCGAGGACGGCACGCCGCTCTTCGAGGACGTGGTGATCGCGGTGCGCTACCCCACCCTTTCCGGCGACCAGACCTTTACCCTGCTGCCGGGGTCGGACCAGTCGGCCCGCACCTTCACGGCCCCCGGCGGGGGGAGCTTCGACCCCACCTACCAGTACCGGTTCACCGTCAACTTTCCAGGCGGCGTGCCGCCGTACAACAGCGACTGGATCACCAGCACGGCCACGCAGGTGGACCTGCGCCCCAACCTGTTCGGCATTCGCAACGTGCGCTTCGTGGGCGCCAACGTGCCGTTCGGCAAGGGCGGGGTGAAGAGCGTGTTCGTGGACTTCTTCGACAACCCGCCGCCGGGGCAGCCCTCCAAGCTGCAGACGAAGGAGATGACCGCCAACGGGCCCGAGGCGGCGGTGACGTTCACCTCCACCTACCACGTCCCCATCACCGAGACGTACGACTACCGGCTGCGCTACCTGTTCGAGAACGGCACCCTGGTCACCGTTCAGCCCCAGCAGCAGTTTGGCACCAACAACGCCGACCTGGTGCAGGTGCTGAGCCCCGCGCCCAACGTGGCCAACCTGGTGCTGCGCGCCCTGGTGACGAAGGACGGCGGCGGCTTTGTGAACATCGACGCCAACGCCGCGTACGCCGACGGCCAGGGCCAGACGGATGGCAGGCGGCTCAGCTACGACTGGAGCGGCTGGGCCCCGGGCGAAAAGCCCGGCCTCTACTCGTCCGACACCTGGACCTTCGACGCCCGCCCCAATCCGCAGACGGCGTTCTTTACCCTCAACGGACAGGTCATCTACGGCGACGGCGACATCGTCCCGCTCAGCAGCTTCAACCTGGCCTACACCAAGAAGCCCCTGATCTTCAAGGACACGGAAGAGCTGTACAGCGTCGAGATCCTTCCCGACCAGGTGGACTGGTCGATGGTCACGGCGGTGACGGTGAACGTGTTCCAGGTGGTGGACGACCAGGGGAGCGTGGTGTCGGCGCCGGTGCAGGTGGTGATGGCGGCCCCGGCGCTGGGGCGGCGGCCGGAGCCGGTGCTGGCGCTGCAGGAGCTGGCCGCGGGCAGGACCACGGCGCTGGTTCCCTACACGGTGCTGGCGCCGGAACAGCAGGCCACGGCGCTTCCCCTGTTCTACACGCTGCGCCGTCCGCGCACCGACCCCTTTCTGGTCTTCTACTTCAACGCCACCTACGTGATGGCCGACGGAACGCACCGGTCCATCGGCGACACCGAGGTCACGGGCAAGCTGCAGATCCACCTCCCCCAGCTCCCCCCGGACACCCCGCCGGCCATCGCGGGCGCGATGCTGGAGGCCCTGCCGGCCCTGCCCGCGGATACCCTGCCCGGCGTGGTGCAGCGGTTCGCCGTGGCGCTGGGGTCGCGCTGAGCGCGGGCGGACGCCATGCCCGCACTGTCGGACCCGCCCCGCGCGGGCGGGCCGGCGCTGCACCGGTCGGCCGCGGCGCTCGCCGCGGCCGACCCGGAGGCGGCGCCGCTCTGGGAACGGGAGATCCGCGCGGTGTGCCCGCGGCCGGGGGCACGCCGCAGCCGGCTGGCGGCCAGCGGCGACCCCGTGGAGTGGGCCTTCGCCTGGCCGGGCGAGGACCTGCGGCTGACCTGCGACCCGGCCCCCGGCGCCGGCGCCGCCCAGCGGCTGCGGGCGGCCGCCGCGCTCTGCGGGGCGGGGCTGTCGGCGGCGCAGTCGCTGGACGTCCGCCGCCTGCGGGGGTGGGGCGCCGACGGCGGGCGCTACGGCGGGTGGGTGGGGTCGCGCCGCCGCGACGGGCGGATGGCCCGCAAGCTGTACGTGGAGATCGTTTCCGGCGCCCCCTGGCGCCGGTGGACGCCGGCGGCGCCGCTGGCGGACCCCGGCGTTCCCTCCCGCTCGCTGGTGCCGGTGATGGCGGGCTTCGACGCCGAGTCCGGCGGGGTGGAGGTCTACTGCCGCACCCCCGCGGTGCACCCCCAGCTGCTGGCGGCGCTGCTCCGGGCCGCCGGCCTGCCCCCCCGCGCAGACGAGCTGGTGGCGGAGGTGGCGCGCGTCACCGGGCGGGCGGTGCGCGCGGAGCTTCCCGGCGCGGACCAGGGGGTGAGCCTGGGGTGGGGGCCGGACGGCGGCGTCCGCACCCTTACCTGGTACACGCACGCCGAGATGCTCTTTGGCCCCGCGGCGCGGACGCGGGAGGCGTGGCTGGCGGCGGGGCGGGCGCGCGGGTGGTCCATGCGGGCGTACGCCGCCCTGAGCGCCCCGGACGCCGCGGGGCGCACGCCGTGGCACGGGCTGGCGGGCTTTGCCGTGGGGCACGCCGGCCCGGTGGCGGCCTCCGTGACCTGCACCCCGCGCGCCGAGGAGGACCGGTGAGCGCGCGGGCGCTGCGCGGCGTGCTGGCCCTGCAGCTTCCCGGCGGGGCCTTTCCCAGCCAGGTGGGCCAGGGAAGGGAGGCGCTGCGCGACGAGACCTGCTTCGTCACCGCGTCGGTGGCGCTGCTGCTGGCGCCGCTGGGGCGGGACGCGGCGGTGCGCGGGGCGGTGGACCGCGCGCTGGAATTCGTGGAGCGCTGCGAGCAGCCGGACGCACCCGGGGCGTTCGCCTTCTACCCGCCCGGCGGCGATACCCCGCGCGTCACGGACGGGCTGCCCCCCGACGCGGACGACACGGCGCTGGCCTGGCTGGCGCTGCTGGCGGGCGGGCGCCGGGGGACGGAGGAGGCGCGGGCGGCGTTCCGCGCCCGCATCGCCCCGTACGCCCTGGCCTGGGTCCCCGGCGACGCGCCGCCCTGGGTGCGGCCCGGCGCCGTGCGCACCTGGCTGGCGGACCGGGGGCGCGACAACCCGGTGGACCTGGCCGTGAACGCCAACGTGGCGGCGCTGGCCGCGCGCATCGGCGAAACGGAGAACCCCGCCTTCCTGGGGGCGTGCGCCAGCCTGCGGGCGGCCGCGCGCGGGGGCTACGCGCCGGCCGCCTTCGCCCGCACCCTGGCACCGTTCTACGCGAGCATCTGCGAGCTCTCCCTGGCGGCCGCCCGCGCGGTCTCGCTGGGGGCGGCGGAGCTCATCCCCTGTCTTTCCTGGCTGGCGGGCGCCGCACGCGACCCGCTGCGCCGTGACAAACCCCTGTACTGCAACGCGCACGGCGCCCCGGTGTGGCGGTCGCCCGCGCTGCAGCGCGCACGCGCGCTGGCCGCCGCCCACCCGGGCGGCCGGACCGGCGCCCCCTCTCATGGAGACGCACAATGACCCTCTTTTCCCAGGCCGCCCTGCAGGCGGCCGCCACCGGCGCCAGGCCCGTGCTGCGGGTGAGCACCCGGTACATGGAGACCTTTCTTCCCGTGCGCCCCGTCTCGTCGGGGACGGAGATTCAGACCTTCGTGAACCGCGACGGCGCGCTGGACCTGTACACCGTGGGCACCGACGCGCAGGTGCACCGGCTGCGCCGCGGCCAGGGGACGGGCGCGCCGTACCAGCCCGTGCCGCTGGGGGTGAGCGCCTCGCAGCTGTACCTGTTCACCGTGGCGGGGGGCAACGCC
>DASQBH010000616.1:0-2448 GCA_035635315.1 Longimicrobium sp. | reverse complement strand
ATCCGTCGAGCGGCACGACCTCACGCCGACGCGTAGGAATCACCCGCCGAACAGCTCGCACGCGCTGGCCAGGTCCACGTTGCCGCCGCTGATGACGACACCGATCCGCATCCCGCGGAACGAATCCGGATCCGCCAGCAGTGCGGCGAGGGGGACGGCGCCGGAGGGCTCCACGACGATCTTCATCCGCGTCCACAGAAAGCGCATGGCCTCCACGATCCCCTGCTCGCTGACGGTGCGCATGTCGGCGACGTGCGCGCGGACCAGGGGAAAGGTGATGCGGCCCAGCGCCGGCGTGCGCAGGCCGTCGGCGATGGTGGGCGGGTTGTGCACCGTCTGCACGGTACCGGTGCGAAAGGAGCGGGTGGCATCGTCCGCCAGCTCCGGCTCCACGCCGATCACGCGGCACCCCGGCGACAGGGCGCCCGCCGCCAGCGCGCTGCCGCTCAGCAGCCCGCCGCCGCCGCACGGGGCCAGCAGCGCATCCAGCGGCCCCGTCTCTTCCAGCAGCTCCAGCGCGGCGGTTCCCTGCCCCGCCACCACGTCGGCGTAGTCGTACGGGGGGATCAGGCTCATCCCGCGCTCCTGCTTGAGCTGCGCGGCCAGCTCCTCGCGCGACTGCTTCTCCTTGTCGTACAGGATGATCTCGGCGCCGTAGCCGCGCGTGGCCTCCACCTTGGAGACGGGCGCGTCGTCGGGCATCACGATGGTGGTGCGGATGCCCAGCAGCCGGCCGGTAAGCGCCACCGCCTGCGCGTGGTTGCCCGACGAGTACGCCAGCACGCCCCGCGCGCGCTCCTCGTCCGACAGCAGCGACACGGCGTTGTAGGCGCCGCGGAACTTGAAGGCGCCCATGCGCTGCAGGTTCTCGCACTTGAAGAACACCCGCGCGCCCAGCCGCTCGTCCAGCGTGCGCGACGTCATCACCGGCGTGTGGTGGGCGATGCCGCGCAGCCGCTCCGCCGCCGCGCGCACGTCGGCGGCGGTGGGGAGGGCGGGGGCGGACGGATCGGAGGAAATCGTCATCGGTTCAATGGATGGAGACGTTCAGCGCCGGCGGGGCCTCCCTGCTCGGTCCTCGCGGAAAGGGGAGGTCCGCTTCGAGAGGGATCGAGCTGCATCCGCGAGGCGCCCCCTCTCCCGGACTCTCGCCCAAAAACCCCTGGGGGAGAGGGGCCGCGCTTCGACCAGCCCCGGCGCGTGACCTCGCCGAAGCGGGATCGAATTCTCTCTCCCCCACGCAGTTTGTGGGGGAGGGCCGGGGAGGGGGGCGCCCGCCGCTGGCCCGAACCCATCGGGACTGCCGAGAACCCTGCCTCACACCCCACCCTCCCCCAGCAGTTTTGGGGGAGGTGGGCGAGGTTTACGAGCCCGGAGGGGGCGGACGCGAGATCCTCCGGAGCGCGCGGGCCCCTCAGTACTTCGGAATGCTCGGGTCCACCTCGTCGGACCAGGCCAGGATCCCGCCCTTGAGGTTCAGCAGGCGCTCGTAGCCGTGCTGGCGCAGAAAGCCCAGCGCCTGCGCGCTGCGCCCGCCGCTGCGGCACTGCAGCACGATCTCCTCGTCCGGGTCGATCTCACCCATCCGCTCGGGAACCTGCTTGAGGGGGATCAGGCGCGCGCCGTACGCCTCCAGGTTGCCGATGTCCCACTCGAACGGCTCGCGCACGTCGATGATGGTAAGCCGGTCGCCGCGGTCCAGCCGCTCCTTGAGCTCCGCGGGGGTAATCTCGGGCACGTCTCCGTTCATCCTCTTCTCCGTTGTGGTCTCCGCGGGCTCGTATCCGCAGAATCGCTCGTAGTCGATCAGCTCGTGGATGGTCGGCCTGTCGCCGCACAGGGGGCAGCCCGGGTCGCGGCGCAGGCGCATCTCGCGAAACCGCATCCGCAGCGCGTCGAACAGCAGCAGGCGGCCGATGAGCAGCTCGCCCTGCCCCAGCAGCAGCTTTACGGCCTCCAGCGCCTGCACGCACCCGATGATCCCCGGCAGCACGCCCAGCACGCCCGCCTCGGCGCACGACGGCACCATCCCCGGCGGCGGCGGCTCGGCGAACAGGCAGCGGTAGCACGGGCCGCGCCCCGCCCAGAACACCGACGCCTGCCCCTCCCAGCGCAGGATGGAGCCGTAGACGCACGGCTTTCCCTCCAGCACGCACGCGTCGTTGACCAGGTAGCGCGTGGGAAAGTTGTCGCTGCCGTCGATCACCACGTCGTAGCCGCGCACGATCTGGCGCGCGTTGGCGCTGGTCAGGCGCACGGGGTGGCCCTCGACGGCGACGTGCGGGTTGAGCTGGGCGATGCGGTCTCGGGCGGAGTCCAGCTTGGGGCGGCCCACGTCCGGGGTGCCGTGGATGACCTGGCGCTGCAGGTTGGTGGTATCGACCACGTCGAAGTCCACGATCCCCAGCGTCCCCACCCCCGCGGCCGCCAGGTACATCGCCGCGGGCG
>DASQBH010000615.1:0-2764 GCA_035635315.1 Longimicrobium sp. | reverse complement strand
GCGCTCACCTCTTCCTGGCCTCCTTCACGGCCTTGACCGCGTGTCCGCCGAACTGGTTGCGCAGCGCCGCCTGCACCTTCGCCGAGAAGTCGATCTCGCGGCGCGAGGCGAAACGCGCGAAGAGGGCCGAGGTGATCGCCGGCACGGGCACGTTCGCGTTGATCGCCTCGTTGATCGTCCAGCGGCCCTCGCCCGAGTCCTCGACGTACGGCGCGATCTCGTCGAGATGGTCGCCGTGCTGCTCCATCGCGGCGTGCAGCAGCTCGAGCAGCCAGGAGCGCACGACCGAGCCGTAGCGCCAGATCCCGGCGATCTCGCTCAGGTCGAGCTCGAACCCGGAGTGGTACATCAGCTCGAAGCCCTCGGCGTACGCCTGCATCAGGCCGTACTCGATCCCGTTGTGGACCATCTTCGTGAAGTGGCCGGTGCCGGCGGCGCCCGTGTGGACGAACCCGCCCTCCGGCGCCAGCGCGTCGAACACGGGCTGGGCGGCGGCCACGTGCTCGACGGCGCCGCCGACCATGAGGCAGTAGCCCTCCGCCCGGCCCCACACGCCGCCGCTGGTGCCGGCGTCGACCAGGCGGACGCCGCGGCCGGCCAGGTCGGCCGCGCGGCGCTGGGTGTCGTGGAAGTTGCTGTTGCCGCCGTCGATCAGCACGTCGCCGGGCTGCACACGGGCGGCGAGGTCCTGCAGCACCTGCTCCGTGGGCCCGCCGGCGGGCACCATCACCCAGATCACCCGCGGCGCCTGCAGCTTGGCGACGATCTCGTCCAGCGACCCCGCCGGCTCCGCGCCGTCCGAGGCGCCGATGCGCGCCGTGACCTCCGGGTCGCGGTCGTGGACGACGACGTGGTGGCCGCCGCGGGCCAGCCGCTGCACCATGTTGCCGCCCATCTTGCCCAGCCCCACCATCCCCAGCCGCATTCCGCCCTCCGCTCGTCTCGATCGATGTCCGTTCACCCCGCCGCGCCGCGCTGCAAGTCCCGTCCCCACCGGCTGAAGTCCAGGCGAGGGAAAAGAAAAAAGGTTGGGGTACAGAGGAACAGAGAACTGCCAGAGATACAGAGGAAAAGAGGAGAGAAAGAACGAGCCGGCTTCCGGCATCTCCTTTCATTTCCGTCTTTTTTCCTCTGTATCTCTGATCTTTCCCTCTGTTCCTCTGTACCCCAACCTTTTGTTTTGGCCATACACGAAAGCGCGGCGGCCTCACCGAAGAGGCCGCCGCGCGTCGTCATCCACCGAACCGCCAGAAAGGCTTACCGCAGGCGCGCCAGGAGCTCGTCGTTGCTCTTGGTGTCGTTCATCTGCTTGAGCAGCAGGTTCAGCGCGTCGTCGGGGCCAAGGGAGTGCAGGGCGCGGCGCAGCTGGTAGATCTTGTCCAGCTGCTCCTGCGGAAAGAGCATCTCTTCGCGGCGCGTGGCGCTCTTTTCGATGTCGATCGCGGGAAAGATGCGCTTGTCGGCCAGCGAGCGGTCCAGCACGATCTCGCTGTTGCCCGTGCCCTTGAACTCCTCGAAGATCACCTCGTCGCCGCGGCTCCCCGTGTCGATGAGGGCGGTCGCGATGATCGTCAGGCTCCCCGTGCCGCCGCGGACCTTGCGCGCGCTGCCGAAGAAGCGCTTGGGCTTTTCCAGCGCGCCGCTGTCGATGCCGCCGCTGAGCATGCGGCCGGTGCCGCGCTCGGTGGTGTTGTAGGCGCGGGCCAGGCGGGTGAGCGAGTCCAGCACGATCACCACGTCGCGGCCGCTCTCCACCTGCCGCCGCGCGTGCTCCAGCACCATCTCGGCCACGGTGACGTGCCGCTCCGCCGGACAGTCGAAGGAGCTGGCGATCACGTCGCCGATCCCCAGCATCTGCATCTCCGTCACCTCTTCCGGGCGCTCGTCCACCAGCAGCACCATCAGGACGGCGTCGGGATAGTTGGTGTGGATGCCCCGCATGATGGCCTGCAGCACCGTGGTCTTGCCGGCCTTGGCCGGGGCCACGATCAGGGCGCGCTGCCCTTTGCCCAGCGGAGAGATGAGGTCGATGATGCGGTTGGTGAAGTCGCGGCGGGACTTGCTGCCCTCTTCGGGCGGAACCTCCAGCCTGAGCCGCTCGTCGGGGTACGAGGCGGGAAGGCTGCCGAAGTCGGCGCGTCCCCGGGCCTGCGCGGGGTCCAGCCCGTTCACCAGCTGCACCTCGTCCAGCGGCGGGCTCTTGCCGCGGCCGGGGGGCGTGCCCGTGGTGCCCTGCACCCGGTCGCCGGTGCGCAACCCCAGGCGGCGGATGACGGACTGCGAGACGAACACGTCGCCGTCCGCGGCCTGGTAGCCGTTGGCGAAGGTGCGCAGGAACCCGCTGCCGCTGGGCAGGATTTCGAGGATGCCGTCCGCGGGGGTCTGCGGCGCACCCGCAGGGCGCGCCGCTGCGGACGGTTGGGCGGAAAAGCTCATCAGATTTTCGTTTGGCTTTGATTCCGGAGCGCGAAGGCCCCGCCGGCAAGAGTGCCGGTCGAGAGAAGTTCGGGAGCTCCGCGTTTGTCGGCTGGATGCGCGCCGGATAACGTCAAGTTGCGTGCCGCAGGAGGGCGGCCGGGCGAAAACGAAAGACGCGTGTGGCGCGGGGATGCTGGAAAAGTAGCGTTCCAGCGCGTCCGCGCAAGGATGCAGCGTGCCGCATCTCCACCGCCCCGGGTATGACCCGCCACCGGGCGCAAGGTTCCGTCTGGCGCAAACACGTTCATCCGCTTAACTTTACGTCACTTTTCCCAGCGCAGTCCGC
>DASQBH010000614.1:0-4326 GCA_035635315.1 Longimicrobium sp. | reverse complement strand
AGCCGCACCGCGCGGCCACCGGGCAGCGCGATCTGGGTCTGGGCGAGCTCGGCCGCGCCCTTGGCATTGCCAAGCACGCGCACCGACTGCTCGGAGCCGGCGATCCCGGCGCGGCCGCCGGCCGAGTCGAGGTTGATCTGGCGCAGCTGCTGGTTGACCTGCGCGGTGGTGATGCCCTGCGCCTGGATCGCGGCGGGGTCGAGGATGACGCGGATTTCGCGGTTGACGCCGCCGTAGCGGTCGACGCTCGCCATGCCGGGGATGCTGAGCAGCTTCTTCGACACGTCATTGTCGACGTACCAGCTCAGTTGCTCGAGCGTCATGTCGCTGGTTTCGACGGCGAAGATGGCAAGCTGGCTGCCGCCTTCGGCGCGCACGACCTGCGGCTCGAGGATGCCCTCGGGCAGGTCGCCGCGGATCTGGCTGACCGCGTCGCGAATGTCCTGCGACGCCTGCTTGGGGTCCACCCCGTAGACGAAGATCACCTGGATGGAGCCGAAGCCGTCCAGCGCCTGGCTCTGGATCTGGTCCACGCCGCTGATCCCCGCCACCGCCTCTTCGATGGGCTCGATGACCTCGCGCTCCACGATGTCGGGCGAGGCGCCGGGATAGGGGACGGAGATGAAGATGAAGGGCGCCTCCACCTCCGGGAACTCGTCCGTGTCCAGGCTGAACAGGGCAAACAGGCCGAACACGACCAGGGCCATCATGGTCACCGAGGTGACCACGGGCCGCTTGATCGCGAAATCGGAGATGAACATGGGTCCGCGTCTCCGTTCAGGTCAGGGTGCGGCCGGAGCCGGGGCGGCGGCCGCGGCCCGCACCGTCACCGGCGTCCCCGGCGTGGTGCCGATCGCCGCGCCGATCAGCAGCGTGTCGCCGGCGTTGACGCCGGAGGTGATCTCTACCCGGTCGGTCTCGGGGTCGCGCATCCCCAGCGTCACCGCCACGCGCTCCGCCTTGCCGCCGGTCACGCGCACCACGGCGGGCTGCACGCCGCGCTCATCGACGGCGGACGCGGGGACCACGATCCCCTGCCGCGCCTCGGCCTGCACGCGCCCCTCGGCAAAGAGCCCGGAGACCAGCGCCCCCTGCGCGTTGGGGATGGAGACGATCACCGGCACCTGGCGGGTGACCGGGTCCGCCGCGGGGTTGATGCGCGCCACGGTGCCGGTGAACGTCTGCCCCGGATACCCCGTCACGGTAAAGCGCACCGGCGCGCCCACCCGCACCGCGCCCAGGTCGCCGGCCGGAACGCTCCCCTGCAGCTGCATGCTGCCGGGGTCCACGATCACGAACATCGGCATCCCCAGCCCCACCACCGAGCCGGCGCTCACCGGCCGCTCGCTCACGATGCCGGAGATCGGCGCGTTCACCGTGGTCTTGCCCTGCTGCTGACGCACGTTGGCCAGCTGCGCCCGGGCGCCGGCCAGCTGCGACTGCGCGGCGGACAGCTGGTTGCGCGCCGTCTCCAGGTCGCGCGTGGCCACGGCGCCGGCCGCCTCGAGCGTCTGGTTGCGCTCCACGTTGCGGGCCGCCAGCTGCACCGCCTGCTCCGCGGCGCGCACGGCGGACTGGGCGGAGATCACCTGGCTCTGCAGCGAGGGGTCGTCGATGCGGGCGAGCACCTGGCCGGCGCGCACCGGCTGCCCCTTCTCCGCCATCACGGCCGTCACCACCCCGCCGGCCTCGGCGTTCACCCGCGCCTCGCGCTCGGCGGCCAGGGAGCCGGAGAGCGCCGGGCCGGTGGAGATCTCCTCCGCCACGGCCACGTACACGTTCTCCGGGCCGATGATGACGGACTCGTCCCGCTTTGCCTGCTCGCCCTCCGCCGCCTGCCCGTTGCCGCAGCCGGCCAGCGCCACCGCCAGGGCCAGCGCGGCCCCCGCGTTCCTGATCATCGTAACCATCACTCACCCCCCGAGGTGAACGCCGAAGCCTGGGCTGCCGCCGGAGCCTGCTGCTGCCGGGGCTGTTGCTCTTCCGCCTGCTGCTGAACCTGCTGCTGCGTGGCCCCGCCCTGCCCGCCCCCCGCCCCAAGGGGCAGGTAGGGAAGGAGCGCCACCCGCGCCTGCGCGATCTGCACGTCGCGGGCGGCCACCGCGCGGTTGGCCTGCGCCTGCTGCAGCAGGATGCGCGAGTCCGCCAGCTCCACCTGGGTGCTCAGCCCCTCGCGGTACCGCACCTGGGCGATGCTGTACGCCCGGGCGGCCTGCTCCACCACGCCGGCGCTGGCCTGCAGCTGCGCCCGGGCCTGCGCCAGCCGCTCCAGCGCCGTACGGGTATCCAGCGAGGCCGCGTCCTGCGTCTGCCGCAGCCGGGCCTGCGCCTCCACCAGGTCCGCCTCGGCCACCAGCTCGTCGCCGCGGATGCGGCCGCCGGTAAAGATGGGGACGGAAAGCTGCGCCCCCACCGTCCAGTTGGTGCGGAACTGGCTCCAGTCGGGGACCAGGGTGCCGGGATACGCCACCCGCCCGTACTGCGAGGTCAGGCTCACCGTGGGCAGCCGCTGCGCGCGGGCGATGCGCAGCGAGCTCTCCTGCACCGTCACCAGGGTGGCCGCCTGCTGCACGGGCGCGCGGTTGATGACGGCGGTGTCGCCCAGCAGCCCCTCGTTGGCGGCAAAGCGGGCCACGGGGACGGCGCGCGTCTCCTCCAGCGAAGTGCTCAGCGACAGCGGCACGTCCGCCGGCATGTCCAGGAGGAGCCGCAGCCGCGTGTAGGCCAGGTCGCGGTCCGCGCGGCGCTGGATGACCTGCGGCAGCTGGTTGTCGCGCTGCACCTGCGCGCGCAGCACGTCGAACTCCGGCTGGTTGCCCACCTGCTGCGCCAGCCGCACCTGCGCCAGCGTGGTGTCGGCCTGGGCGAAGGTGGCCTCGGCGATCCCCACCAGCCGGTCGGCCAGCGCGGCGTCGTAGTACGCCTGGGTCACGTCCATGGCCAGCTGCGCGCGCTGGCTGTTCAGCTCGATCTCGGCCCGGGTGCGCCCCGCCTCGGCGATGCGGTTCTGCGCGCCGATGCGCCGGTCGAACAGGGGCTGCGACAGGGTGAACCCCAGCTGCCAGGTGTTCTCGCTGCCGAAGCCCAGGTCGCCGAAGCCGCTGAACGGGCTGCCGGCCCCGTTGGCGGTGCAGTCCAGGGCGCGCTCCAGCGAGTCCACCCGCGCCTCCAGCGGAAGCGCCGGGTTGGGCGTGTAGCGCCCGCAGTTGGCGGGCGGAGGCGGCAGGGTGGTGTCGGGCTCGGCGCCACCCAGCCCCTCGAACTGCGAGGCCAGGGCGCGGGAGTACGAAAGGGTGCCGTTGAGCTGCGGCAGGCGCGCGCTGCGGGCCTGCACCAGCTGCCCGCGGCTGCGGGTGACCCCCGCGCGGGCAATCTGCACGGGCTCACTGGCGTCCTCGGCCAGGCGCAGCGCTTCTTCCAGCGTGAGGGCGCGCGGCGCCGCGGCGAACGTGCCCTGCGCGGCCCCGGGCGCCGCGAACGCCAGCGCCGCCGCGAGGGCGGCGCCGCGCGCGATGCGGCCGGGCCAGGTGGTGATGGACATATCGGTCTCTGATCCCCGTCAGGAGAGGTTCGGTAGAACTTCCGGGGTACCGCCGGCCGGCGCGGCGTCCGCCGCCCCCGGCCCCGCCGCGGGCGCCGGCACCGCGCCGATCGCCCGCAGGAACATCCCCACGTACCTCGCGGGGGCGTCGGCCTCCGGGTACGGGTACTTCTCCGGCACCACGTCACGGGCAATGGCGTCGGCGAACAGCGACCCCATCAGCAGGTTGGCGGCGGCGTCCGCGTCCCACTCCCCGTCCGCCATCCCCCGCTCGCGCAGGCGCTGCAGGTACTCCAGCAGTTCCGTGTGCACCCGCACCGGCGGCCCCGCCACGCAGCGCGCGGCCTCGGGCGCCTCGGCCAGCTCGCCCAGGGTGGTGCGGATCATGGCCGCGTGCAGCCGCAGGTGCGCGTAGCCGGCGCGGCTCCACGCCAGCAGCTCCGCCGCCGGGTCCCGCGGCTCGACGGGGAGCCCGGTATGCACCGGCTCGCGGGTGGCGGCCGCCAGCGCCTCGCTGATCAGCACGCTCTTGCTGCCGAAGTGCCGGAACAGGGTGATCTCGTTCACCCCCGCCTCGGCGGCGATGCGCCGGGTGGTGGCCCCGCGGGACCCCGCCTCTTCGAACACCCGCAGCGCGGCGTTCAGCAGTCGTTCGCGTACTTCCATGCCGGCCAAACTGGGTGAAAACATCGGTGCGTGCAAGTGATTGCTTACAGTGATATGGAATCGTTACGTCCCGCGTTACGCGCCCGCTACCCGCCGCAACGGCTCTCCGGCGGCCGCCT
>DASQBH010000613.1:0-3271 GCA_035635315.1 Longimicrobium sp. | reverse complement strand
GAAGCCCCGGATCCCTCGTCGCCGCTCCACTTTCGCACTTTCGCACTTTCGCACTCTCGCACTTCCCTCCAGCGCACCCGATCCCCCGTGCGATACAGCCGCGCGCCGGGCGTCCGCGCGAACGGGTCGGGGACGAAGCGCTCCGCGGTCAGGCCGGGGCGATGGAGATAGCCGCGCACCACGCCGTCGCCGCCGATGTACAGCTCGCCGGGGACGCCGATCGGGCAGGGGCGCAGCGCGGGATCCAGCACGTAGAGCCGCGTGTTCGCGATCGGCCCGCCGAGCCCTACGCGGTCCGCGTCCTCCACCCGCTGCACGGCGGACCAGATGGTGGTCTCCGTGGGCCCGTAGAGGTTCCAGAGCGCGCGGCCGCGGGGGAGCAGCTCGCGGGCGAGCTCCGGCGGCAGCGCCTCGCCGCCGCAGAGGACGGCGAGGTCCGGCTTTCCCCGCCATCCCGACTGCGCCAGGAGCCGCCAGGTGGCCGGCGTGGCCTGCATCACGGTGGCGCCCGTGCTGTCGAGCAGCGCCGCGAGCCGCGCGGCGTCCATCGCCTCGTCGCGCGTGGCGAGGGCGACCTGCGCGCCGGACGTCAGCGGGAGGAGCAGCTCGAGGACGGCGATGTCGAACGACAGGCTGGTGACGGCCACCAGCACGTCGCCTTCGCCGATCCCCGGCTCGCGCGCCATGGAGGCCAGGAAGTTCGCCACCCCGCGGTGCGGCACCATCACCCCCTTGGGGCGGCCGGTCGATCCCGAGGTGTAGATGACGTAGGCCAGGTCGTCCGCATCCACCGGGACGTCCGGCGGCGAGGCGTCCGCATCCGCCAGATCGAGCGTATCGACCGTGACCACAGGCGCGTCCGTCGCCGGGAGGCCGTCCGCGGAGGCGGCGTCGGTGAGGACGGCGGATGCGCCGCAGTCGGCCAGCATGTACGCGCGGCGCTCGGCGGGATACGCGGGATCGATCGGCACGTACGCCGCGCCCGCCTTCCACGCGGCGAGCATGGCCACCAGCAGGGCGGGGGAGCGCTCCATCGAAAGCGCCAGCCGCTCGCCGCGAGCGACGCCGAGCCCCACGAGGTGGCGGGCGAGGCGGCTGGATGCCGCGTCCAGCGCCGCGTAGGTCAGCGTCTCGCCGCCGCAGCGGACGGCGACGGCGTCCGGCGTGCGCGCGGCCTGCGAGGCGACCAGCAGGTGGACGGGGACGGCGGCGTACGGCGCGTCGGTCTGGTTGCAGTCGTCGACCACCTGCGCGCGCTCGTCGTCCGCCAGCAGCGGCAGCTCGGAGAGGCGCAGCCCGGGGTCCGCCGCGGCGGCGTCGAGGACGGCGAGCAGGTGCCGCCCCATCCGCGCGACGGTGGCGGGATCGAAGAGGTCCGCGGCGTACTGGAGCATCCCCTCCAGCCCGTCGCCGCGCTCCTCCAGGTACAGCGTCAGGTCCACCTGCGCGGAGCGCACCTCGGCGGCGACGGTCTCCACGATCAGCCCCGGCAGGCGCAGCCCCTCGCCGGCCGCGTTGTGCAGCGTGAGCATCACCTGGAAGACGGGCGGATGGCTCAGGCTGCGCTCCACCTTGAGCGCGTCCACCAGCCGCTCGAACGGCACCTCCTGGTGGGCGTACGCGCCCAGCGTGGCCGCGCGGACGCGCCGCAGCACCTCGCGGAACGTCGGATCGCCGGAGAGGTCCACGCGCACGGCCAGCGTGTTGAGAAAGAAGCCGATCAGCGGCTCCGTCTCCTCGCGCGTGCGCCCGGCGGACGGCGTGCCCACCACCACGTCGCGGGCGCCTGTGTAGCGGTGCAGCAGCGCATCCAGCCCGGCCATGAGCGCCATGAAGAGCGTGGCCTCTTCGCGGCGCGCCACCTCCGCCAGCCGGTCCACCAGCGCGCGCGGCAGCGCGAGCGGATGCGCGGCGCCGCGGCTTCCCTGCACGGCGGGGCGGGGATGATCCGACGGCAGCTCCAGCAGCGCCGGCGCGCCCGCCAGCGCCGTGCGCCAGTAGTCCAGGTGCGGCTCCAGCGCGGGCCCGTCCAGCCGCGCGCGCTGCCAGGCGGCGAAGTCGGCGTACTGCAGCGCCAGCTCCGGCAGGGGCGACGGCTCGCCGCGGGTGAAGGCGGCGTAGAGCGTGGCCATCTCGCGGTACAGCACGCCCCGGCTCCACCCGTCGGTGACGATGTGGTGCTGGGTGATGAGCAGCAGGTGATCGTCGTCGCCCAGGCGCACCAGCGTGGCGCGGAAGAGGGGGCCGCGCTCCAGGTCGAAGGGACGCGCGGCCTCGTCCGCGGCGCGGCGCGAGGCCTCGGCGGCGCGCTCGGCGAGGGGCGTGGGGGCGTGCTCGATCCGCAGGACGGAGGCGGGCGCGGGCTGCACCACCTGCACCGGCTCGCCGTCGCGCAGGGGAAAGACGGTGCGCACGGCGTGGTGGCGGCGGACGATCTCGGTCAGCGCGCGGTCCAGCGCGGCCGCGTCCAGCGCGCCGCGCAGCCGCAGCGCGCCGGCGATGCCGTACGCGGCGCTCTCCGGCTCCATCTGGTGCAGGAACCAGAGCCGCTGCTGCGAGGCCGAGAGCGGCGCCGGGCCCGCGTCCGCGCGGGGGCGGATGGCGTCGGCGTCGGGCCGCACGGCGGGCGCGCCGCCGCGGACCAGCCGCGCCAGCAGCGCCTGCTTAGCCGGCGAAAGCGCCCCCCTCCGCTCCGTCACTTCATCGATCGACATGCGTCCCCAATCACAGGATACCTGGATTCACCGTCCTGCCGAGTCCCGAAAAGCTGCCGTAAACGCGTACTGCACCGGCACGGTCGTCCTTCTGCGCGCACCGCGCGGTGCCCCTCCCCCCGGCCCCCTCCCCGTTCGTTCCTCACGGAGAGGGGGAGAACTGCGGCACCGGTTTTCGCGCTGCCTTCACGTCCATCGCGAGATCAGTCATCCTGAGGGAGCGCATACGCGCAACCCTGCATTACACAAACATTTGCGCGCGACCGAAGGACCTTCTCTCCGACGCCGTTCTGCCAGCGCTTCCGCGGTGGTCCAGCCTCACGGTTCTGCCGGCAAGGTCCTTCGGTCGGCGCCAAGGTCCATCGCATCAGCAGGTTGCGGGGCGGCGCCTCCCTCAGGATGACTGGTGTTGGCGAGTGGGACGGCATTCTCCCGCTCACGCCAGGCGCAGGGCCTCTTCCTCGCTCATGGCCTCGAGGGCGGCGAGGAGCTGCTCCTCGACGGCGACGGCCAGCGTGGCGACGGTGGGGGCGCGGAAGATGGCATCCACGGGGATC
>DASQBH010000612.1:0-9736 GCA_035635315.1 Longimicrobium sp. | reverse complement strand
AGCTCCGGCGCGCTCTCCAGCTTCTCACGACGCTGGGCGAGGCGCTGCACCTCTTCATCCAACCCGGCTAGCTGCTGCACGAGCACCTTGCGGCGCTCCTCCTGCCGCGCCAGCTGGCTCAGCCGCTCGCACGCCTCGGTGGCGGCGGGGAGCTCCTCCAGCTGCTTGCGGAGGGGCTTGAGCTCCTTTTCCGCGGCGGCCACGGCCTGCAGCTCGTCCGCGGCGCGCTGCAGGTCGCGGCGGGCGCCCTCGCGCTCGCGCTCGGCGCCCTCGATGGCGTGGATGAGCTCGCGAAAGCGGTCGCGCGCGGTCTCGGCGGCCTTCCACTTCGGGGCGAACGCCTTCTCCTCGCCGAGCGCGTCTTCCGTGGCGCGCTGGGCGTCGGTAAAGCGCTGGATGGCCTCGGCGACGCGGGTGGTGGCGAGCGCGAAGGCGGAGGTGAGCTCGTCCTTGTCGCCCAGGGTGGCGCGCAGGCCGCGGATCTCGCTGCGCAGGTCGCTGCGGCGCGCGCGCACCAGCTCCTGCGCGCGGCGCAGGCGCTCGTAGCCCAGCACCTGGCTCAGGAAGCGGCCGCGGTCGGCCGGGCCCATGGCCGCCAGGAACTGCAGCTCCTTCTGCCCGGTGAAGTAGGTGTTGAAGAACTCCTCGCGCGACATCCCGATGCGCGACTGCAGGTACCCCGACGCGCCGCCCACGCCGGAGGCGACGGGCTGGGGGCCGCCGTCCAGCCACACCTCGGCACCGTACAGCGTCCGCAGCACGCGGTACTCGTTGCCGCCCAGCGCGAAGGATAGCTCCACCTCCACGCGCGCGCGCGCGCCCGCACGGGAAAAACGGATGGTGTCGTTGGTGCCCCGCGCGGCTTGGGCGCCGTAGATGGCCCAGGCCAGCGCCTCGAGGATGGTGGACTTGCCGGCGCCGTTGGGGCCGATGATCCCCGTGAGCCCCCCGCGGAAAGTGATCTCGGTGTTCGCGTGCTGGCGGAAGTTGCGCATCCGCAGGGAACGAAGGCGCATGGCTCAGCCCTCCTCGGCGGTGCGGTCCACGTACGCCACGCCCATCTCCACCAGCTGCTCCTGCTGCAGCTTGGGGTCGCGCAGCTTCCAGTCCTTGCGCAGGTAGCTGGCGACCTGCTCCTGCAGCGTCTGCCGGCGCACGGGGGCGTTGTTCCCCAGCCGGCGCCGCGCCTCGGGCGGGCGGGCGTCGAGATGAAAGTGCACGGCCTCGGCCTTCCACTCGCGAATCCGCTTGTGGTTCAGCTCGCGGACCACGGCGCGGGGGACGTCGTAGATCACCAGCCGGACGATCTTGCCCTGCAGCCCGTCGGGGATGCGCTCCACGGAGGCGCGGATGGTCTCGTCCAGCTCCTCGGCGCCCAGCCCGCCCGCCTCGATACGCGGCAGGTCGACCATCGCCCGGGTGTTCACCGGCTCGAACTCCGCGCGGCCGGTTTTGGTCCCGTACATCAGGAACCCCTTCTCGTCCCGCTCGAACCAGATGTTGGCCGACGTGCGCTCCAGCCCGCCGGAGTACCACATGTTGGGCGCCAGGTCCTGGCACAGGTGGTAGTGGCCCAGGGCGACGTAGTCCCACTGCGCGGGGTCGATCTTCCCCTCCGGGATGACGGCGCCGCCGTACTCGCTGATGTACCGGAGCTTCTGGTCCGCGCTCTCGCCTTCGATGGTGCCGTGCAGCATCAGCACGTTGTGCTTGGACCCGCTGTCCGGCTCCATCGGCACCTCTTCGCCCGTGGACAGCGAGACGTGCGGAAGGCAGAGGATGGAGGTGTCGATCTCCGGCAGGCGGATGCTGCGGCACTCGTCGCACACCACCCGCACGCCGTCGATCTCGCGGAACAGGTTGAGGATGTTGCCGGTGTCGGCGCTGCGCGGCGAGTCGTGGTTGCCGGCGATCATCACGATCGGCACGTCCGGAAGCCGGTCGGCCAGCAGGCTGAACTGGCGAAAGGCGTCGGCGATGGCGCTGTTGCTGGGGCGGACGGTGTGGAACACGTCGCCCGCCACCAGCACCAGGTCCGGGCGCAGCTCCACCATGCGGTTGACGGCCTGGCGAAAGGCGTCGGCCACGTCGGACTCGCGCACGTTGCCGCCGCGCGCGTTGACGCGGTGGTAGGCGCGGTAGCCCAGGTGCAGGTCAGCGAGGTGTGCGATCTTCAAGGGTCAGGCGATGTGGACGTTCGATTGCTTCATTGATGATGCGGAGCGCTTCGGCGGGCTCCGAGCCCCGCCCCCTCCGCTCGCTTGGGCTCGCACCTCCCCCAACACTGCTGGGGGAGGTTGGGGAGGCGGGTTCGAGGGGCTTCGGCAGGCCCCGAGGTCCGCCCCCTCCGCTCGCTTAGGCTCGCACCTCCCCCAAAACTGCTGGGGGAGGTTGGGTTGCCGAAAGATCTGGGCTCGACGACATCGGTCCGGACTGCGGCGGCGAGAGCCCTCACCCGCTCGCTCAGGCTCGCACCCTCTCCCGCAAGCGGGAGAGGGTATACACTTCGGTCGCGCTCCCCGCCAGCCGCAGCGAACCGCCAGCCCCTCCCCGGTGGTTGAAACCGCGGCTGGAAAGGCACGAAGTCCGCCTGTGCGGAAAGTGGCCGACGGAGTCGGGCGCGGCGAACGGCACCCGACTGTGTCCGCGGGGTGCCCCTCCCCCGACCCCTCCCCGTTCGTTCCTCACGGAGAGGGGAGAACTTCGATCGCGCTCCGGAAGGTGCGTCGCACCTCCCTCCCCCGCGCAGTTTGCGGGGGAGGGTCGGGGAGGGGGGCGGCCTACCATCCCGCACCACTCCCCCGAAGCACCCAACCGCCCGTGCCGTTTATCCCCTCTCCCACGCAGTTTGTGGGAGAGGGCAGGCGAGGAACGAGCCGGGTGAGGGTCCGAGCCGGGTGAGGGCCCGGAGGGCACTTTCGCACACCCCCGCTTCCCCCTACCATTCCCCCGGCACGGAACCCGCGGCGAGAACCGCCCCCGCGGGCCGGTGTACCGATGCAGTCCGCCGGGCCGCCCGGCGCCCCCAACGCAGAAATCCGACGTCAGGTATAGCACGCCATGGCCAAGACCAAGAAGAAAAAGCTTTCTCCCGAGGAGCAGCACCGGCAGCTGCACGACCAGGCGGAGGCCATCCCGTTCGTAATCGAGGACTACAAGGCCAAGGGCAAGTGGTTCCGCGCGTTCGTGGTGCGCTACCTGGCCGGCCCCATGGTGCGCTTTCAGAAGCGCCTGCTCGACAAGCAGCGCTACACCGGCGCCAGCGGCCAGAAGCTCAAGCAGGCCGAGCAGATGAAGCGGCACCTGGAGCAGCGCCGCAAGGCGATGGAGTTCATGCAGGGCGAGATGCAGCGCCAGCAGAAGAAGGCGCAGAAGCGCAACAAGGCCCGCTAGTCCGCGCTCGCCGGCACCGCCGCCACGCCGCGCTCCCCGCCCACGGGGGGCGCGGCGTCCGTTTGCGCACCGTCCGCCCGGTCGCGCAGCACCCCCGCACACGGCAGCGCCGGCCACGCATCCGCCGGCCAGGTGTCGAACAGCCCCGCACGCGCCGAAAAGGCGAACGACGGGTCCATCGACGCGGCGAGAAGGAAGTTCTGCCGGTCCGGAAAGTCGCGTCCCACGTGCACGTACAGCCGCACGGCGGGGAACGACGCCGCCACCGTCCGCACCACGGACCAGAAGCGGCACTCCCCTTCCCCGCGCGCCACGCCGATCACGTTCAGCAGCGCCACACCGTCCGGCTTGAGGAGGGAGCGGACGAGCGCCATCGCCTCCGCCGTCACCAGGTGGTGCGGCACCTGCTCGCCGCCGCCGTACACGTCCAGCACCACGCGGTCCCACGTGCCCCGCGGCAGGGTGCCCGCCACCGCGCGCCCGTCGCCGTGTATCGACACGATGCCGTGCTCCTGCCGCACCCCGAAAAAGCGGTAGGCGATGCGGGTGACGGCGGGGTCCAGCTCGACGACGGTGATCCGCGCCTTGGGATCGTCCTCCGCGATCCGTCGCGGGAGCGTGTAGGCGCCGCCGCCCAGGAAGAGGTACGAGGCGCCGTCGGGCGTGACCTCGCGCAGCCAGCGCTCCGCGGCGGCCACGTAGGCAAAGGTGGGCGCGCCGCTGCGCTCCAGCTCGCCGGACTCGATCTCGTCATCCACGTACAGCCGCAGCTCCGGCTGGCGGCGGCCGCCGGGGTGGACGATCTGCGTGACCCGCAGGGTGCCGTAGGCCGTCTCTTCCTCGTACAGCAGCCGCTCGCCGCCGTCCGCGCGGGGTGCGGCCTCGCGGGGAAAGAAGAGCGGAAAGGTCAGCATGGCGCCCACGGCCAGCAGCAGCGGCCCGGGGCTGACGGACGGGAGGAGGAAGAGGCCGCTGAGCGCCGCCCCCACCGCCGCGCCGACAAGGACCGCCATCACCGTCTGCTCGGCGCCGCGGGAAAGGGCAGCGACGTCGTCCTCGGCCGCGTCGTCGCGCGGCGCGTGGAAGTGCGACGCCCACGCGGCGAGCGCGGGGAGCAGGAAGCCGATGGCGTAGACGGGGATGCCGACCAGGAAGAGGAGCGCCAGCGCGCGGGCCATGCCGCCGAAGCGCTCCAGCTGAAAGTACGCCCACAGCGTGCCGAAGACGCCCGCGACGGCCACGGCGACGCCCGCGCCCACCCAGCGCCAGGTGGGCGGCTGCTCCGGGCGCGCCTCGGGCGAGCCGGCCCACAGGCCGGCGGCCAGCGCGGCGGCAAAGGTGGCCACCACGCCGCCGGCGGCGGGGAGCACGCCCCGCGCCTCGTACAAGATCAGGCTGGCCGCGGCAAACGCGACCACGCCCAGCGCCAGCCCCGCCAGCGCGGCGCGCGCCAGCACCGGCCCGGCGGGCCGGCGGGCGTCAGGACTCGAATCGGCCGTATCCTCCACGATAATAAAGCAGCGGGGTTCCTTCGCGGGCGTCGGCGGCAAGCACCTCGCCAATGAAAATGGTGTGGTCGCCGCCCGGAAGGGCGGCGGTCACCCGGCAGTCCATCCAGGCCAGCGCCTCGTCCAGCACGGGGGCGCCGGTGCGCTCCGGGCGCCACGCGGTGCCGCGGAACTTTTCCTCGGCGCCGCCGCCGGCAAAGCGGCGCGCCAGCGTCTCGCCGTGCCCCTCTTCCAGCACGTTCACGGCAAAGTGCCCGGCGGCCTGCAGCCAGCCGTGCGTCTCGGACTTCTGGTCCACGCACACCAGCACCAGCGTGGGGTTCAGCGACACGGAGCTCACGGCGCTCACCGTAAGCCCGCACGCCTCTCCGTCCCGCCGGCACGAGGTGACTACGGAGACGCCGGTGGCAAAGTGGCCGATCACCCGGCGAAACTCGCTCTCGTCGATCATCTTGGCAGCGGATGGGTAGCGTCGTAGCTTGCCGCGCTTGGCCGGTTCCTTGCTTGCAGCGCCCGCGTGTGCAAGGGCCCGGCCGTTCCCGGAAAACAAAAGCCGGCCGGACGGTGGGCCCGGCCCGCTCCCCAGGATTCCAAGAGACCGTGAAGATGCGCGTCGTGGCAGCCCGCGCCGTCCGCGTGGCGGCGCCCCTGATTGTAACCGCTCTGGCCGCGTGCGACAACGTGGACTGGGGCGGCGCGACCGTCCAGGTGGTCACGCCCCCGCCCCCCGGGGCCGGCGAGGCGAACGTCCCCGAGCCCGGCACGGTGGCCGGGCTGGGGCTGCCGACGGGCCGCGTGCTCTTTCACGTGGTCCGCAACCCCGACGGCACGGCCAACATCACCCCCGTGGCCGAGATCTCGGGCGACTCGCTGCGCACCATCCGCAAGCCGGCGGGGGTGGCGCCCGAGGCGTACGAGCAGCGGTTCCGGCAGGCGGTGATGGACGTGAACACGGAGTTCGTCCTCTTTCGCCGCGGCGCCGAGGTGGGCTCGATGATCGTCAAGGGGGCGGCGCCCGTCACGGCGTGCGGCGTGCCGACCTCCACCGGGCAGGCCAGCACGGTGGCGGCGGCGGCGGCGGAGCGCGAGTTCCTGGCGTTCCGGCGCGGCCTGGCCCCGCAGGTGATCGGCGAGTACACGCCGCCGCAGGTGGAGGGGACGATCCAGCGCTACGCCTCGCTGGTCGCCGAGCGGCTGGTGCTGCAGAACGGGCTGCAGCGGCCGCGCAGCTGGCCCGGCGCGCAGCGGGACCTGCAGGCGCTCAACCTGGTGCTGGGCGGGCAGTCGGAGATGTCGGCCACCTACCTGGTGGGCGACAACCTGGGGGTGGGGCCGGCGGACCCCGAGGGGTACAGCGTGTTCTACGTGGCCAGCTACGAGCAGCGCGCGGGGTACACGCCCATCTACACCGAGGTGCGCGACTACGACAAGACGGGCAAGGGCGCGCCCAAGCTGGTGGACCACCTGAACTGGAACGGCACGGGCGGCGGCGAGATGCTGATCCAGGTGTTCGGCACGCGCGAGTCGTGGTACGAGGCGGTGTCGCGCGACAAGGGGAGCTGGCGCAAGGTGTGGGAGGGCGCCCGCTGCCGCGAGCCCGCGCCGCCGGCCAACCGCAGCATCGGCGCCGCGGAGCGCACGGGCCAGACGCCGCGCTGAGGCCTGGTTTCTCGCGGAGGGCTGAGTCAGGAACGGATGGGCCTCACACGGAGTCAACGGAGTCAACGGAGTCAACGGAGTTAACGGAGTTCGGGCTCCGCTGGCTCCGTTGATTTCGTTTGGGGCCGAATACGGCACGGGTGGATGACGATGATCATCATCCACCCCCAACCCCATCGTCTGTCCTCCGGCGGAATGGCCGTCATATGGCGGCCCTCGCGTGTGGCACTGCCGTCCCGCCAGGGGCTGGCGCGCCCCACCCGGCGCGGGTGCACCCATCGGCAAGAATGTTCGCTATCTACCACCTTTGCATACGGATGCGAATGTTCTCCGTTCTCCACGACCGCATGGCCCGCATGCTGCCCGGTGCGCCTCCAATCCACCAGGACCGAACTCTTCTGCGATGAACCGTCAATGACCATTGGAACTCGCTCAGCCTGCGTACTCACCCTGATCCTGTGCTGCGGCCTGGCCGGGCCAGCGACCGCCCAGGCACCCTCCGCGCCGACGGATGTGCTGGCTCCCGAAGGAATCATCGTTACGCTCCCCGAGGGGTTCCCCCCGTTCGAACTGGATCAGAGCAGCACCGAGGTCCGACGCTACTATCAAAGCAAGGCGGGTTCGACGACGATTCGGGTCGGCATCCTGGGTCCGCTCAACCGATTGCCTGACAGCACCGTAGCGGGGCGGAGAAGGTTTCTGGAGTCGGTCATGCGCAACTGGGAACCTGTCTCGGCACGGACCCCGTCCTATGCCGTGCGGGAAGACTCCACCCATCTGGTAGGAGAGACACTGGCGCCGATGCCGCGCGGGGGGCGTATCCTCGAGCGAACCTACATACCGCTTGCAGGGTCCGTGACGATTACGCGCGTCACCGTGCTGAACCTTGTCGAGGCTCCCGACGCCGCTGCGGATCGCGCGATCGCGGCCATGCTCGATTCGGTCCGGGTGCTCACGCCCCGGTAGCGCCGCCCGCTGCCGCGAGCCCGCGCCGCCCTCCGCGCGCGGCATCGGTGCCGCGGTTCGCGGCGAGGGCTCCGTCAGGATCGAGATATCGAAAGGAAACGCAGGGGTGGATGATGATCGTCATCCGCCCCTTCACCGTTTGATGGATTCCAACTCTTTCGCGGCGCCCGGTATCCCATCGCAGGCGTTCGTCCCCACCCGCATCCCCCTTTCCTCGATTTGCGATGAGCCCCTTCCGCATGTCCACGGACACGAACATCACGCGCAGAAGCTGGATCGGCGGCAGCGCGGCACTGCTGCTGGGTGGATGCGCGACGACATCCGCCGCACCCGCCCGCCTCGTTCCCGCCACCGGCGATGACGAGCGCGGCGAGATGGACGTCGCGCGGCTGATGCGGCTGGCGAACGTGCCGGGGATGGCGGTCGCGGAGGTCGGCGGGGGGCGCGCGGAGGCGCGCGGATACGGCGTGCGCCGGGCAGGGACGGAGGACGCGGTGACGGAGCAGACGGTCTTCGAGGCAGCCTCGCTCAGCAAGCCCGTCTTCGCGTACCTCGTCCTGGGGCTGGAGCGGGAGGGGGTGATCGACCTGGGGCGGCCGATCGGCGACTACCTGGCGCTCCCCAACCGGGAGGACGCGCGCGCCCGGACCATCACCGCGCGCCACCTGCTGAGCCACAGCGGCGGCTGGCGCAACTGGCGGTTCGCGCGCGAGCACGTGCTCACGGCCGACTTCGAGCCCGGAGCGCGCTTCTCCTACTCCGGCGAGGGGTTCGCCTTTCTGCAGCGGGTGGTGGAATCGCTCACGGGGCGCGCGCTGCCGGTGCTGGCGCGGGAACGGGTCTTCGCGCCACTGGGGATGGAGAGCAGCGCGTGGGTCTGGCATCCGGCGCTGGACGCGCGGCTCGCGTCGCCGCACAGCGGGCGCGGGGATCCGCAGGAGAGCTACAACGTGCGCACGGCGCGGGCGTTCCGCGCGCTGGAAGCGGAGTGGGGGCGGCCGCTGGAGGAGTGGATGGCCGCGGACGTGGAGCGGGCGTTCGCGCGCACGAGCCCCGACCAGCCGCCGTTCCCCAACTTTACCGTGCCCAACGCGGCGGCCAGCCTCGCCACCACCGCCCAGGACTACGGCGTCTTCCTCCGCCACCTGCTGACGGACGGCGCACCCGTGCTCGCGCGGATGATGGAGCCGCAGGTGCGGATCAACGAGGCGCTGCGCTGGGGGCTGGGGATCGGCCTGGAGGAGATGGAAGACGGCCGCACCCTCTTCTGGCACTGGGGCGACAACCCCGGCTTCAAGAACTTCGTCGTCGGTGATCCCGCCGCCGGGCGCGCGACGGTCGTGTTTACCAACGCCAACAGCGGACGCAGCGTCTACGAGCGCGTCGTCCGCGACCGTACCGGCACGGACCACCCGGCGTTCCTCTGGATCTGACGGCCGGCTGTGGCTGATGCGCGAGGGGGTGGATGATCATCGTCATCCACCCCCTGGTCGTGTCGCCGCCGGGCTCCGTCCTGGGCGGTTGAAACCGCGGCTAGAACGTCACGAAGTCCGCCTGCGCGCCGCCTGCGCGGACTCGGCGGCCAAGCTACATGCGGCGCCCGAAGCGATTGCGCGTCCGCACCCGAAGAGCGGCGGCAGCAGCGATCAGCCGGACGGCACAACCTCCGGCCGCACGACTTCGCGTTCGGTGACGATGGCGTCGAGGCGGATGTCCCAGTCTTCGCGGGGAATGGAGGGAAACTCCTGGGCGGCGAAGAAGAGGCCGCAGCGGAAGCCGCGCCAGTCGGGGTGCGCGAGCAGGCGGTCGTAGTAGCCGCCGCCGCGGCCCAGGCGGTGGCCGGCACGGTCCCAGGCCAGGCCCGGGATCAGCGCCGCGTCGACGTCGCCCACCGCGCGGATGGGGCAGGCGTCGGCGTCGGGCTCGCGGATGCCGAAGCGGCCGGGGCGCAGCACGTCGGGCGAATCAGCCTGGTGCAGCGTCATCCGCCCCTCCGGAAGGCAGCGGGGATAGACGAGGGTGATGCCGCGCCGCCGCGCTTCGGCCGCGATCTCATCCGTCCCCACCTCCTCCGGCAGCGAGGCGTAGAGGAGGAGCGTGCGCGCGCCGGCGACTTCGGCGACGTCCCAGACGCGGCGCGCGATCTGCGCCTCCGCGGCGGCGCGCTCGGCGGGGGGGAGGGCGCGGAGAAAGGCGCGCGCCTGGGCGCG
>DASQBH010000611.1:0-2229 GCA_035635315.1 Longimicrobium sp. | reverse complement strand
GGAAGGACGCGCCCCCCGCGCCAGGGGGCGCCGCCTCGTAGCCCAGCACCCAGCGCCGCGGACCCCGGAGCGCCACGGCGGCATCCGCGGCGTCGCCGGCGGCCTCGGCCAGGAGCTGCTCCACCAGGCGCTCGTCGCCGGGCGCGCCGGGTTGTACGTCCACCGTGCGGCAGACGACGTGCGCCAGCTCCTGCGAGAGCGCCAGGCAGGGACCCAGCACGGTGGCGCGCTCGGGGCGGACGCCCTCGCCGCCGGCCACGTCGCGCACCCCCTCGGTAGCCACCAGGAGGCGGAACGCCCCCCCGTCCGCCTCGCGGGCGAAGGTCGCCGCCAGGGCGGCGACGGTGGCGTACCCGCGCGCGTGTGCCCGGGCGAACGCCTCCGGACCCTCCCCGCCCTCCGGGTCGATCCCCCAGAGGACGATCACCTGGCGGGGACGGAACCCCGCACCCTGCAGGGCGTCGCGCAGCGCGGCCAGGTCCTCCGCGGAGCCCGGGCGCACGGTGTAGCCGCGGGCGCCCGAACGGGCGAAGCCGTCGCCGGCCTCCACCACCGCCACCGTGTGCCCCAGGCTCTCCAGCCGCCCGGCCAGCCGCCCGCCGATCCCCAGGCCGTCCGCCAGCACCAGCCACTCCGCGATCTCCGCGGGGGCCCGCGTGGGGAGCGGGGCGCGCCGCCAGACCGGGAGGTACATCCACGCCGCCGGGTCCGTGCTCCCCCCCGGCGCCTCGCCCCGGCGCACCGCGGCCGTCCCCGTGCCGGACTCCACCCAGTAGCGCTCACGCTCGAACGGGTAGGTGGGGAGCGCGACGCGCCGCAGCCGCTCGTGGGCGTGCACCGCCTCCCAGTCCACCGGCGCCCCCAGCGCCCAGAGCCGGCCGGCCGCGCCCAGGAGGTAGGCGTCGTCGGGGTAGCGCTCGTAGCGGTGGCGAAGGGCGACCACCAGCGAAGGCGGAGTGTCGCCCCAGCAGTCGGCCTGGAGGGCCAGCCCGCCCACCGTGTTCCCGGGGCCCACCTCCAGGAGGAGGCGGAAGCCGTCGCGTGCGATCGTCTCCACCCCGTCGGAGAAGAGGACCGTCTGCACCAGGTGCCGCGCCCAGTACTCCGGGTCGGTGGCCTCCCCGGGGCGGATCCACTCCCCGGTCACGTTGGAGACGAAGGGGATCTTCGGCGGGGAGAGGCGCACCCCGCGCAGGAGCTCCGCCAGGCGCTCCGCCACCGGCGCCATCATCGGCGAGTGGTAGGCGTGCCGGACGGGGAGCCGCCGCACGGCCACCCCGCGCTCCGTCATCTCCGCCTGCAGCGCGTCCACGGCCGCCTGGGGACCGGAGACCACGCTGATCAAGGAGGCGTTGTGGGCGCCGAGCGTGATCCCGTCGCGGAGGCAGGGGGCAGCCTGCTCCCTGGAGAAGGGGAGCCCCATCATCCCCCCCGGGGGCGTCTCCTCGATCAGCCGGGCCCGCTCTGCCACCAGCATCAGTGCGTCTTCGAGCGACCAGACCCCCGCCACCGTGGCCGCCACGTACTCGCCCAGCGAGTGGCCGATCATCGCCTCGGGGCGCACCCCCCAGCTCATCCACAGCCGCGCCAGGGCGTACTCGGTGACGAAGAGCGCCGGCTGGGCCAGCCGGGTGCTCTCCAGGAGCCCCACCTCGTCGTCCCGGCCGGCGCGCCCCAGCATGGCGCGCAGGTCGAGCCCGCCGGGGGCGTCGGCCGCGGGCGCCGGGGCGTCCGCCGGGTAGAGGGCCTCGCGCAGGTCCATCCCCAGGTACGGGCGGAGGATCTGGGCGCAGCGGTCCACCGTCTCGCGGAAGAGGGGCTCGCTCTCGTACAGGCCCTTCCCCATCCCCGGGTAGTGGTTGGCCAGGCCGGGAAAGATGAAGGCGACGCGCTGCCCGCCCTCCGGCGCCTCCGCGTCGAAGAGCTGCCCCGGGGCGCGCGACGCCAGCGCGCGCCCGGCCTCGGCGCCGTCGCGCGCCACCAGCGTGCGGCGGTGCGCGAACGCCTTTCGCCCGGTCTGCAGCGTCCAGGCGACGTCGGCCAGCTCCTGCTCCGGGTGGGCGCGCAGGTGCGCCGCCAGCCGGTCGGTGGCCGCCTCCAGCGCGGCCGGAGTGCGGGCCGAGAGGGGGAGGAGATGCCAGGCCCGCGTGGGGGCGGAGGGCCGCGGCGCGGGCGCTTCCTGCAGCACCACGTGCACGTTGGTCCCCCCGATCCCCAGCGAGGAGACCC
>DASQBH010000610.1:0-3259 GCA_035635315.1 Longimicrobium sp. | reverse complement strand
GGCGCGTTCTTGAGCAGGTTGTCCTGCCGGTCGGCGATCCCCGCTTCGATCTCGCGGATCTCGTCGCGGATCATCACCAGCGCCTCGATAAAGCGGTCCAGCTCGCCCAGCGCCTCGCTCTCCGTGGGCTCGATCATCATCGTCCCCGCCACCGGGAAGCTGACGGTCGGCGCGTGGAAGCCTTAGTCCATCAACCGCTTGGCGATGTCCTCCACCTCGATCCCCGCGCTCCCCTTGAGCTGCCGCATGTCCACGATGCACTCGTGGGCCACGGTGCCGTTGCGGCCGCGGTAGAGCACGGGGTAGTGCTCGTCCAGACGCTTCGCGATGTAGTTGGCGTTCAGGATGGCCACTCGCGTGGCGTGCGTCAGCCCCTCCGCGCCCATCAGGTGGATGTAGACCCACGAGATGGGAAGGATGCTGGGGCTTCCCCACGGCGCCGCCGAGACCGCGCCGTGCCCCTCGCCGCCGACCGGGATCACCGGGTGGCCGGGGAGGTACGGGGCCAGGTGGCGGGCCACGCAGATGGGCCCCATCCCCGGACCGCCGCCGCCGTGGGGGATGCAGAAGGTCTTGTGCAGGTTCAGGTGGCAGACGTCCGCGCCAAAGTCGCCGGGGCGGCACAGCCCCACCTGTGCGTTCATGTTGGCGCCGTCCATGTACACCTGCCCGCCGTGCGAATGGATGATCTCGCAGATCTCGCGGATCTCCGACTCGAACACGCCATGCGTGCTGGGATAGGTGATCATCAGCGCCGACAGGTCGTCCGCGTGCTGGTCGGCCTTCTTGCGCAGGTCGTCCAGGTCCACGTTGCCCTCGGCGGTCGAGGAGACCACTACGACCTTCATCCCCGCCATCACCGCCGACGCCGGGTTGGTGCCGTGCGCGGACTGCGGGATCAGGCAGACGTTGCGGTGCCCCTGGCCGCGCCCCTCGTGGTACTCGCGGATGACGAGCAGCCCCGCGAACTCGCCCTGGCTGCCGGCGTTGGGCTGCAGCGAGACGGCGTCGAAGCCGGTGATCTCCGCCAGGTCCGCCTCCAGCGAGCGGAACAGCTCCTGGTAGCCGGCCGTCTGCTCCGGCGGGGCGAACGGGTGGATGCGGCTCACCTCGGGCCACGTCACCGGGATCATCTCCACGGTGGCGTTCAGCTTCATGGTGCAGCTGCCCAGCGGGATCATGCTGTGGGTGAGCGACAGGTCACGGCTTTCCAGCGTGCGGATGTACCGCAGCATCTCCGTCTCGCTGTGGTAGCGGTTGAACACGGGATGCGTAAGGATGTCGCTGCGGCGCCGGAAGCCGTCCGCGATCCCCGAGGTCAGCCCGTCCAGCAGTTCGTCGACGCTGAAGCCCAGGGCCGAGCCGCGGTTGAGGGCGACCAGGATCTCCTCCACGTCCTCCACGCCCGTGGTCTCGTCCAGGGCGATGCAGATGGACGTCTCGTCGTACGCCCGCAGGTTGATGCCGCGGTCGCGCGCGGCGGCAACGATGCCCCCCACGCGCGTGCCCACGTCGATGCGGACGGTGTCGAAGAAGGCGCCGTGGACCACGCGGTAGTTCAGCCGCTCCGCGCCGGCGGCCAGCAGCTCCGCCAGCGTGTGCACGCGCTCCGCGATCTTCCGCAGCCCGTCCGGGCCGTGGTAGACGGCGTACATCCCCGCCATCACCGCCAGCAGCACCTGCGCCGTGCAGATGTTGCTGGTGGCCTTTTCGCGGCGGATGTGCTGCTCGCGCGTCTGCAGGGCCATGCGCAGCGCGGGGTTGCCGTTGGCGTCCACGCTCACCCCGATGATGCGGCCGGGGATCTGGCGCTTGTACTCGTCGCGGCAGCTGAAGAACGCCGCGTGCGGCCCGCCGAAGCCCATGGGCACGCCAAAGCGCTGGGTGGTGCCCACGCACATGTCGGCGCCCCACTCCCCCGGCGGGGTGAGCAGGACCAGCGAGAGCAGGTCCGCCGCGGCGACCACGACGATCCCCTCTTCGCGCGCCCGCTGGGTGAACGGCCGGTAGTCCGTCACCTCGCCGTCGGTGGCGGGATACTGCAGCAGCGCGCCAAAGACGGGCTGGGTGAAGTCGAACTGCTCCAGGTCGCCCACCACCACCTCGATGCCGCGGGCGTGGGCGCGCGTGCGGACGACGTCGATGGTCTGCGGGTGGCAGAGGGCGGAGACGAAGAAGGTGTTCTTCTGCTCCCCGCCGGCGATGCCGTACGCCATGGCCATGGCCTCGGCGGCGGCGGTGCCCTCGTCCAGCAGCGACGCGTTGGCGATGGGAAGGCCGGTCAGGTCCACCACGGCCGTCTGGAAGTTGAGCAGCGCCTCCAGCCGCCCCTGGGCGATCTCGGCCTGGTAGGGCGTGTACTGCGTGTACCAGCCCGGGTTCTCCAGGATGTTGCGCTGGATGACGGGCGGGGTGATGCAGTCGTGGTAGCCCATCCCCAGGTAGCTGCGAAAGACGCGGTTCTTCGCCATCATCGCGCGCAGTTCGCGCAGCAGCTCGTACTCGCTGCGCTCCGGGCCCAGCGCCAGCGGCCGGTCCAGGCGGATGTCCTTGGGGATGGTGGCGTCCACCAGCGCGTCCAGCGACGGGTAGCCCACGGTCTCCAGCATCTGCCGGATCTCGGCGTCGTCGGGGCCCACGTGCCGGCGAACGAACGTATCCGTATGGGTAAGTGCCGATCTATCCACGATCTACATCTCTTGCAGGGGGGGTGAAGGCGGCGGAATGTATCGTCCCCCGCGTGCGAAGGCAATCGGGGGCCTCTGCGGCGCCGGGTACTGTTACGACCGGGGCCGGGTTCCGTGTGCTGCGGTTGGTGTGGCGCGGGAGGGTGGGCGCCCCCCTCCCCGGCCCTCCCCCACAAACTGCGTGGGGGAGGGAGAACGGCAGAATCTCCTCGTGTGGGATCGAATACTCCCCTTTCTCCCGCGCAGCGGGGGAGAGGGGCCGCTTCGGACGCAGCCGTATGCCGTCGAAGCGCTTCGATGCCCGCCGCTTCGTGGCCGTCGCCGTGCGGAATCCTGAATTCACCCCGAACCCCGCGTCCCTTGATATGAGTTGCGCTCAGACCAAGATTGTCGCGCCCACGAACGACGTACGCTGCGCCAACCAGGGGTGCGCATGAACAACATCGGCCGCAGGGTCGCCATCATCGACGGGTGCCGCACGCCGTTCGCCAAGTCGGGGACGGACTTCAAGGACGTGACGAGCACGGAGCTGGGCAAGGCCGCGGTGCGCGAGCTGATCGCCCGCACGGAGC
>DASQBH010000609.1:0-12208 GCA_035635315.1 Longimicrobium sp. | reverse complement strand
GGAGCGACGGTAGGGGATGGCGGTGCAGCCAGAGCGCCTGTGCAGGCTATTCCCTATTCCCTGTTCCCTATTCCCTGCAGGGTCACATGCCCGTATTTGCTTACAGCGCGCGCAGCACCAACGGCGAGCTGATGAGCGGCGAGATCGACCTGCCCAGCCGCGACGAGGTGGTGGGCTACCTGGTGCGGCAGCGGCTGCGCCCGGTGTCGGTGAACGCCAAGGCCAAGGACATCAACATCCAGTTCGGCACGGGGATCAAGACCCGTGAGGTGGTGATCTTTACCCGTCAGTTCGCCACGATGATCAACTCGGGCCTGCCGCTGGTGCAGAGCCTGACCATTCTGGCCGAGCAGACGGAGAACAAGAACTTCTCCAAGATCACCACGCAGGTGCTCAACGACATTCAGGCCGGCCAGACCCTGGCCGACGCGATGAAGAAGCACCCCAAGGTGTTCACCGAGCTGTACACCAACATGGTGGCGGCCGGCGAGGCGGGCGGCATTCTGGACGTGATCCTGCTGCGCCTGGCGACGTTCCTGGAAAAGAACGACGCCCTGGTGCGCAAGATCAAGGGCGCCATGACCTACCCGGCGGTGATGCTGTTCGTGGTGATCTGCGCCACCACCATCCTGCTGTGGAAGGTGGTGCCGGTGTTCGCCGGCATCTTCAGCGAGGCGGGGCTTGACCTGCCCGGACCCACGCGCGTGGTGCTGGCCATCAGCGAGTTCCTGCAGAACTACATCTTTTACCTGGTGGTGGCGCTGGTGGCGTTCGTGTTCGCGCTGCGGCGGTACTACCAGACGGACGGCGGCCAGCTGGTGATCGACCGCATGCTGCTGCGCATGCCGGTGCTGGGCTCCATGCTGCGCAAGTCGGCGGTGTCGCGCTTTACCCGCACGCTGGGCACGCTCATCAGCTCGGGCGTAAGCATTCTGGAGGGGCTCACCATCACCGCCCGCACCTCGGGCAACCGGGTAATCCACGACGCGGTGATGCAGTCGCGCGCCAGCATCGCCGGCGGCGCCACCATTAGCGAGCCCCTCAAGGCCTCGGGCGTGTTTCCGCCCATGGTGGTGCAGATGATCAACGTGGGCGAGCAGACGGGCGGCCTGGACGACATGCTCTCCAAGATCGCCGACTTCTACGACGACGAGGTGGACGCGGCGGTGAGCGCCCTGACCTCCATCCTTGAGCCCATCATGATCGTCATCATGGGCGTGGTGATCGGCGGCATGGTGGTCGCCATGTACCTCCCCATGTTCGACATGATCCAGGCGGCGCAGGGGTAGGACCCCGGTAGGGCGGCGGCACCTGCTGATCCGGATCGGCCCGGCCGGTCGGCTCGACGATGACGGAAATCAGACGGCTCCGGGACGCGGTTGCGTCCCGGAGCCGTATCGTTTTCGGCGACCGCGCGCCCTCTACCCCGCCGCCAGCGCCGGGATCTCGCGCTCGGCCGGCCGGGGCGCGGCGGGGGCGAGGGGCGGCCCCTCCTCACGCGCCAGGTTGCGGCCGATCCAGGCGAAGGCCAGCACGCCCACCGCCAGCAGCGCGAGGCCGGTGAGCGTGGCGCCGAACACGATGCGGCCGATGCCGAACAGGAAGGCGTAGACGGCCACCACGCCCGCGATCCAGTTGGTCCACGCCAGCGCGCCGCCGGGGATGGGCTCGCGCCCGTAGCCCAGGCGCGCGGAGACGGCCGCCCACCCCGGGCCGCCCGGACGCACGCGCTGGTAGAACGCGTCCAGCGTGGCCGCGGGCTCCGGCGGGGTGAGCAGCGTGGCCGCCACCCACACCACCGTGCTGACCCCCACCGTCGTCAGCATCACCCAGGCGTCGCCGTTGGCGTCGTTCGCGGCAAAGCGGGGGCGGATGACGGCCATGGCGAAGAGCGACACCACGAAGCTGGCGATCATCGCCGAGATCTCCGACCACGCGTTGATCCGCCACCAGTACCAGCGAAGGATGAGCACCAGCCCCGTCCCCGCGCCGATCGCCAGGAGGAACCGCCACGCTCCCTCCACCGAGGAGAGCTGCGCCGTCACCCCGATGGAGGCCAGGAACAGCAGCACCGTGGTGCCGCGCGACACGGCCACGTAGTGCTTTTCACTGGCGTCGGGCCGCAGGAAGCGCTTGTAGAAGTCGTTCACCAGGTACGACGCGCCCCAGTTGAGGTGCGTGCCGATGGTGGACATGTACGCCGCCGCGAACCCGGCCAGCATGAATCCGCGCCAGGGCGTGGGGAGCAGGTCCACGAAGGCGTGCACATACCCCGCCTCGCGGTCCTGCAGGGTGGGGTAGAGGATGACCGTCGCCAGGCCGGTGATGATCCAGGGCCAGGGGCGCAGCGCGTAGTGGGCCACCTGGAAGAAGAGCGTGGCCAGCACGCCGTCGCGCTCCGTGCGCGCGGCAAAGATGCGCTGCGCCACGTATCCGCCGCCCCCCGGCTCCGCGCCGGGGTAGTACGCCGCCCACCACTGCACGGAAAGGAACACCGCCAGCGCCAGCAGCGGCATCCAGGCGTAGGCGCTTATCCCCTCCGGGCCCATCCGCACCGGCAGCACCGACAGCGCGGCCGCCTCGCTGCCGAAGTGCTCCGTCACCCCCTCCTTGAGCGCGCCCATCCCGCCCACCGCGCGCACGGAGTACACGGCCAGCACGATCACCGCGGCCATCTTGATGACGAACTGCACCAGGTCCGTCCAGAGCACCGCCCACATCCCCGCCGCCACCGCGTAGGCCATGGTGATGACGAAGCAGATCCCCACGGCGATCACCTCGCCCGAGACGGTGACGCCCAGCACGTCCACCGGGCGCAGCCCCAGCGAGATGGTGAGGATCTTGATCATGGCGCGGGTGACCCAGCCCATGATGATCAGGTTGATGGCCAGTCCGAGATAGAGCGCGCGAAAGCCGCGCAGAAAGGCGGCGGGGCGGCCGGAGTAGCGGATCTCGGCGAACTCCACGTCCGTCATCACCCGCGCGCGGCGCCAGAGACGGGCGAAAAAGAACACGGTGAGCATGCCGCTCATCACCATGTTCCACCACAGCCAGTTCCCCGCCACGCCGCGGGTGGCCACCAGTCCGGTTACCACCAGCGGCGTGTCGGCCGCGAAGGTGGTGGCCACCATCGCCGCACCCGCCAGCCACCACGGCACCTTGCGCCCGGAGACGAAGTACTCCTCCAGGCTCTCCCCCCCACGCTTCGTAAACGCCAGGCCGATGCCGATGGAGAGGGCGAAGTAGCCGGCGACGATCAGCCAGTCGAGCAGGGCGAGCTGCATCGGCATGCCTCCAGGCGGGTGGATAGATGGAGTACCGTATCCGCAACGAACACCGCATCCAGACGAGTGCGGTCATTCTAAGACGGTGTTGCCAAGCCTCCCGCACGCGAACAGTCACCCTGAGGGAGGCGCCGCGCTGCGCCTGATCCCCTCGACGTACTTTGGCGCCGACCGAAGGACCTTGCCGGCAGAACCGAGGGGCGGATCTGCGGCGTGGAGCGTGCCCCCCGCGAGGGGAGAGAAGGTCCTTCGGTCGCGCGCAGGTGCTCGTGTGACTTCCGGTTGCACGTGGTGCGCTCCCTCAGGATGACTTCGCTTCTTTTCCATCCCGAACCGTTCAGCAGGCTATTCCCTGTTCCCTGCCCCCTCCCGCCGCAGCCCCTCGCCCGCGGCGTGGAAGGGCGGCAGCGAGACGGGGAGGGTGCCGGTGATGCCGATGCGGCCCAGCAGCGCGTGCGCGGCAGCCTCCTGGCTCACGTCCATTCCGCCCCAGGCCAGCAGGTAGGCGCCAACGTCCGGGAATGCGTCCAGCAGGTACGGGCTGCCGAAGGAGACCAGGACGGTCGGCCGGCCCGCCGCGGCCAGCTGCGCCGCGAACGCCGCCACTCCGCCGCGCGCGGAGATGGTGCCGGCGCGCTCCAGCGGCGCCACGAAGGCGGCGAGCACCACCACGTCCGCCGAGTCGGCGGCGCCGCGCAGGGCGGTGAACTCTTCCGCCGTGGTCCGCGCGTCCACCCGCGCCGTCCGCACCACGCGATCGGGGGATGCCAGCGCCGCCGCGAAGGCCAGCCCCGCCGCGGGATCGTTCGCTTCCGCATAGATGATGGCGAGGATTCGCCGCGCGTCCGCCGAAAGCGGCACCAGGCCGGCCGGGTCGCGGACCAGCGTCAGCGAGCGGCGCGCGATCTCGCGGGCGAGCTCCGTGTGCGCGCGCACGCCGACGACCCGATCCACCGAGTCCAGCGGGACGAAGCGGGATTGCGGCAGCCCCGCGCGCGCCTTGGCCTCCAGGATGCGCCGCACCGAGGCATCGATGCGCGGCTCGTCCAGCGTCCCCGCCCGCACCGCGGCCACCACGGCCTCGATGGCGGCGTGCACGTCGCGCGGCATCAGCAGCACGTCCGCGCCCGCCAGGACCGCCAGCACCGCGGCGTCCGCGTCGCCGTAGCGGCTGATGACGCCGCCCATGTCCAGCGCGTCCGTAAAGAGCACGCCGCCAAAGCCCATCTCCCCCCGCAGCACATCGGTCATGAAGTACGGCGAGAGGGTGGCGGGGGGCGCGTCCGGCCCCAGCACGCCGGTCACGGCGATGTGCGCCGTCATCATCCCATCCACCCCTGCGTCCACGGCGGCGCGGTACGGGGGCAGCTCGATGGAATCCAGCCGCCCGCGGTCCGCGCGGATGGCGGGGAGCCCCAGGTGCGAGTCCGACTCCGTGTCGCCGTGCCCGGGAAAGTGCTTGCCGGTGGTGAGCAGCCCGCCCTCGCGCGCGCCGCGGATGTAGGCGCGCGCCAGCCGCGACACCAGCGCGGGGTCTTCGCCAAAGGCGCGGGTGTTGATGATGGGATTCGCCGGATTCGAATTGACGTCCAGCACGGGGCCGAAGGTGACGTGCACCCCCACCGCCCGCGCCTCGCGCGCGGTTACGCGGCCCAGCGCGTACGCCAGCGAGTCCGAGCCCGCCGCGCCCAGCGCCATCAGCGGGGGAAAGGCGGTGCCGCCGCCCTGGGGAAGCAGGTGGGGAAAGGACCAGATCCCCGCCATCCGCATCCCCGGCCCGTTCTCCATGTCCGACGCCACCAGCAGCGGCACGGGGGCCAGGCGCTGCAGTGCGTTGGCCTTGGCCGCGTAGCTGTGCGGCAGCCCCACGGAGACCACGATTCCGCCGATCCCCTCGTCCGCCACCCAGCCGCGCAGCCGGTCGAAGCCCTCGCTGTCCACGGCCAGGTACTCGCCGCCCACCCAGGGCATCACCATCTGCCCCACCTTTTCGCGCAGAGTGAGCGAAGCCAGGGTGCTCTCCACCCACGCGCTCTCGCCGGCGGAAAGCGCGGGACGCGCGGACGTTCCCTGTGCGGCGGCGGGCGCGGCGGCGGTGAGCGCGGCCATGAGCACGAGCGGAAGTGGAGAGTGGCTGCTCGTCATGCGATGTCCCGGTGAGCGCATCCAGCCTGGAAGGATCCTGCCGAGTCCGCCAAAAGAACGGGCCTCACACAGAGTCAGCAGAGTCAACAGAGTTTTCTCGTGCCGCGCGACGTACTTCGCGACGCATCCCGGAACTGCGGAAAAAACGCTGATTTCCTGAGGGAGCGCCCGCGCGAAACGCTCCGTTGGCACATCAGCTGGCGCGCGACCGAAGGATCTCCTGTCGGCAGCCGCGGGGCCGGATTCACGGCGTAGATCCAGCCCCGGGGTTCTGCCGGCGAGATCCTTCGGTCGGCGCCCCGGCTTACAGGATTCCGCCGGATTCAGCGCGGCGCCTCCCTCAGGAGATCACGAGGGTTTGCGGATTCCGTGTCGGACGCAATCTCGTGCCCCTGTCCCCTAGCCGTTCGGATTCGTGCTCAGCTCGCTCTGGCCGACGGGCCAGCACTCGCCGTTGCCGTAGGTGTACGGCGCCGCGGCGGGGTAGCCGCCCATCTTGCCCTTGGGCCACAGGTCCATGCTGCGATAGGTCTTGTACCGGATCAGGTCCGCCATGCGGTAGCCGGCAAAGTAGAAGTCCATCCGCCGCTGCTCGCGCAGCTCCGCCCGCAGGTCGCTTCCCGCGTACGGGCCGTGCCCGCCCACCGCGCGCCGCGCGTCGACAAAGGCTCGCACCTGCGCCTCGCTCCACCCGCCGGCGCCGCCGTACAGGCTGGCCTCGGCGATGATGTACTGCGCCTCCAGCCCGGACGCGAAGCGGATGTCGGCGCCGCCGGGGATGATGCGGCGGTTGCCCGGCGTCCACCCCTCGAACGAGTAGGGAACGAACGGGACGTACGCCACACGGGGGAACGGCACGCTGGTGAACATGCGCCGGGTGCTGTCGGCCTCGAACGGCACGCGCAGGTCGCTCTTGCCCGCCCACTCGGCCGGGTCAAGCCCCAGGCTGAACTCCGACGGGCTGATGAAGCCGCTGGTGCGGTGGTACAGGTTGTACTTGTCGATCCAGTCGCCAAAGTTGTCGCTATCCACGAAGCGCACCCACGCCTCGAAGCTGGGCGCCACCTTCTTCGCGTACTCGATCGCCTGCGCCAGGTTGTTGCGGTTGAGCGCCGCGCGGGCGATCCCCACGTTGGCCAGGTTGCCGAGGTACGCGTCGCCGCCGGCCGCCGTGGCCGCCTGCTGAAAGAGCGCGATGGCCGAGTCGTACGCCACCGCCCGCTCCAGGAACGCGCCGCCGTTCAGCGGCACCTGGCACAGGTGGTCGGCCAGCAGCAGCGTGCTGTAGCCCGCGTAGCTGTACGCGCGGCTGACGGCGGCGCCGGGGGCCCGCATCTCCTGCAGCCGCAGGGCGCTGCGCACGCCGGTCACCCGCGCGCGCTGCATCCACCCGTAGCCGATGCCGTCGTGCGCAGGCGCGCCCGCGCCCACGTCGCGCTCGTCGAAGTCTTCCCAGGGGCTCCAGCCGTGCGCGAAGATGGCCTCGTCGGTGGCCGCGGCGCCGCTGTTTCCCACCCAGTTGAACGCCACGTGGTACTCGCCCTCGGCCGCGGTCACCAGGGCCTGCACCAGCGCCTCGTCCACCTGGTCCTCGGTGATCAGGCCGGGGCGCTCCACCTCCAGCAGGTTCTCGCACCCGCCCGCCGCCAGCGCCGCGCCCAGCAGCGCCAGGACCGTCCGGGTCCGGGGCCGCCCATCCATTCGGCTGCTCATGTCACCTCTCCTCCGGAGCGAGGTTGGGAGATCAGAAGCTCAGGTCCAGCGACAGCGTCACACGGCGCATCATGGGCACCGTCCAGTAGTCCATCCGCGTCCACCCGAAGGTCTGCCCGTCGCCGCCGGGCTGGTTGATGCCGTTGAAGGTGACCTCCGGGTCCAGCCCGCCGTAATCCGGCTTCCACAGGTAGCCCAGGTTGTGGCCGGCCAGGGTGAGCGCCGCCCGGTCCGTCCCCCACCCCCGGCGGTAGCGCGCGGGGACCGTCCAGGTAAGGGACACGTCGCGGATCTTGACGTGGTCCGCCCGCTGGGTGTACAGCGCGTCGTTGGCGCTGAGCTCCGCCGTCAGCATGGCCCGCCGCTCCGGGGACGTTGCCGGGTCGTTCACCTCTTCGCACAGCTCCGCGCGGCAGCGGCGCCAGTCCGTCATGTTCAGCAGGTAGTAGCCGCCCCGGTAGTTGAGCAGGGTGAACAGCCGCAGGTTGCCCAGCAGGGTGAAGGTGTTGGCCAGCGACGCCTCGCGGGTGGGCACCGACGAGCCCAGGAAGCGCGCCTCGCCCCCCACGTACCGGTTGCCCGCCGCGTCCCACACCGGGTCGTGCACCCAGTATCCCGCCAGCGGGTAGCCCTCCGCGTGGCGCTGGTTGAGGGTGCTGACCCCCAGCAGGATGGGATCGCTGTCGAAGCCGAAGTCCTCCAGCCGGTTGCGGTTGGTGCTCAGGGTGAGCCGCGCGTCCCAGCTGAGCGCGCGCGCCTGCAGCGGCGTCGCCGTAAGCCCCAGCTCCACGCCGCGGTTGCTGATCTCGCCCAGGTTGCGGAACTGCGTGCCCCCCGCGATCCCCGCCTCGGACGGGGAAAGCGGCACCTGCATCAGCGCGTCCCGCGTCCGCTTGTCGTAGAAGGTGAGCTCCACCCCCAGCCGGTTGGCGAAGAGCGACGCGTCGAACCCCAGCTCGACCTCGCTCCCGCGCTCCGGCCTTACGTCGGGGTTGCCCAGCGACAGCAGGCGCGTGCCGCTCACCACCTCGCCGGTGACGGGGTCCACCGTCTGCCACACGCCGTAGCTGGTGACCGCCGCGAACGGGTCCGGCGCGTTTCCCGCCTGCCCCCACGCGGCGCGGAGCTTGAGCTGGTCCACCCACCCCAGGCCGCCGAAGAAGGGCTCCTCGCTCACCACCCACGCGGCGGAGAGCTTGGGGTAGTACAGCCGCTCGATCTCGTCGCCGAAGACGGAGCTGTTGTCCATCCGCAGCGCCGCCGTCACGAACAGCCGGTTGCGCCAGCCGATCTGCTCCTGGACAAAGAGGCCCAGCGACTTGATCTCCAGGAACTCGTCCCAGGAGTGCCGGGTGGTGGCGCTGCCGATGTTGCGCACCAGGTCGGTGCTGAAGCCCGTCCCCTGCGCGATGGTGTTGCTGTAGCGGCTGTTGATGTACTGCGCGCCGAAGGAGAGCGCGCTGGACAGCTCGCGCGGCAGGGTGTGCTCCACCGTCCCGGCGTAGTCCACCGAGTAGACGTTGTTGCGGGGCGCGCCCTGCGTCATCTGCCCGCTGGTGGGGGCGAACAGGCTGCCCGGCGGCACGTAGCGGTTGGCCTGGCGGGAGTTGATGTCGCCGCCCACGGTGATGCGGTTGCGGAACCACTCGAAGGGCCGGTAGTTGAGCGTGGTGCCCAGGGTGACGCGGTCGCCCTCCAGCCGGTTCTCGTAGACGTCGTACTGCTCGGGCGTGCCCCCCGCGAAGCCGTACGTCTGTCCCGGCTGCGCCGCCCGCCCCGGCTGGTACGTCCAGGCGGCCTCCAGCACGTTGGGCCCGTTGTCCGTCATGGGGAACGCGGTCTCGCTGCGCACGTAGCCCAGGTTCACCGTGAAGTCCACCTGGTCGGAGGGGTAGAAGGCGAAGTTGGCCCGCGCCCCCGTCCGCGCGTTCTCGCTGTTGGAGAACACCCCCTCCTCGCGGTCGTCGTCCAGCGCGGCGAAGAAGGAGTAGCCGCGCCCGCCGCCGCCCACCGAGAGCATGAGGTTGCGCAGGTCGCCCGTGCGCAGGGCGTCGTCCAGAAAGCTTTCCCGCAGCAGGGTTCCCGGCGCCACGCCCTGGCACCCCGGCCACTCGCCCGGCTGGGCGATGCGCACGGCGTCGCAGGTGGTCAGGCTCTCGCGCCGGTCCAGCCCCCAGTCCGTCTGCCCCAGCTGAAAGCGGGCGTTCCACTGCAGCTTCTGGTCGCCCGGGCGGCCGCGGCGGGTGATGATCTGGATGACGCCGTTGGCCGCGTCTGCCCCGTACAGCGTGGCGGCGGCGGGGCCGCGGATGACCTCGATGGACTCGATGTCCTCGGGGTTGATGGCGTCCAGCGCCGAGGCGGTCTGCCCGCCCCCCGCCGTCTGCCCCTGCGCGGGCGTCTCCCAGTTGTTGCGGAAGGCGCCCCCCGCGCCGGAGTGGATGCGCACCCCGTCCACGTAGATCACCGGCTCCGAGCTGGCGCTCAGCGAGCCGATGCCGCGGATGCGGATGTTGCTGGCCGCCCCCGGGGTGCCGCTGCTCTGCAGCACCGTCACCCCCGGCGCCTTGCCCTGCAGCAGCTCCGCCACGCTGGTGTTCACCACCCGCTGCGACACCTCGGACACGTTGATGGTGGCCACCGAGTTGCCCAGCGTGCGCTGCGAGACGGGCCCGGCCGTGCCGGTGACCACCACGGCGTCCAGCTGCAGCGCCGCGGGGGTCAGGGCAAAGTCGGCGGTGGCGGTCTGCCCGTCGCCCACTTCCACCGAGCGCTCCGCCTGCTGGAACCCGATGATGCGGGCCCGCAGCGTGTGCGACCCGGCGGGGACACCAGTGAGCGCGTACTCGCCGCCGGCGCTGGTGACGGCGCCGCGCGGGGTGCCCGCCAGCAGCACCTGGGCGCCGGCGATCGGCCGTCCGGAGCCGGCCTCGGTCACCCGGCCGCGGATGGTCCCCACCATCGCACCCGGAAGGTCCGGCGCCATGATGGTGATCCCCCCGGCCAGCGCCGGGGACGCGGGCGCCGGCGCCATGGGCTCCGGCGGCGCGCGGCGGACGATGGTCACGCGGTCCACCCGGGAGGGCACCGCCTGCAGGTCCGTACCCTCCAGCACCCGTTCGAAGGCGTGCGTCAGGGGGACGGCGTCGAGCCGCGCGGTGACCCGCCGCCCGGCGGGGAGCGCCTCGGCACTGTAGGTGAGCTGCACCCGCGCCTCGCGCGCCACCTCCAGCAGCGCCTCTTCCAGCGGCACGGCGTCCAGCCGCAGCGTCACGCGCGGCTCGGCGCGGCCGGCGGCCAGAGCGCCGCTCCAGGCGGGGCGCGCCTCCGGCCCCGGGGCGTACCCCGCGACGCGTGCCGGCCCGGCCTGGGCCGCGGCGATCGTGGCCCCGCTCACCACCAGCACCAGCGCCTGCGCGCAGCTCCTGACCACGGTTGGGACTTGCATGGCGACTCCTCCGGTAGGCGGATCAGAGGGAATGTCGGCGAGAAGCTTCCTGTCCGATCGGTTCGCGGCGGGCGGCGGGGGCGGGCACCAGCACCACGGTGCGGCCCTGCCGCTCCACCCGCGCGTTCAGCGCCGCCGCGATCTCGCGCAGCAGCGTCTCCAGCGGCTCGTCGTCGAAGGAGATGGTGAGGTGCCGGCCCGCCAGGGTGGAATCGGGCACCTGGATCTCCACGTCGTACCAGCGGCCGATCTCGGCCACCACCACGGGGACGGGGGCGTTGCGGAAGTCGATGGTCCCGCGCGTCCACGCCAGGTCGTGCTGCACGTCCGCGGGCCGGACGACGGCGGGGGCGCTGGGCGAGGCCAGCTCGGCGGCCTGGCCGCGCACCAGGATGGCCGCCTCGGGGGTCCCTCCTGCGGGAGCGCGCGTGGGCCGCACGGCTACACGGCCTTCGGTCACGGCCACGCGGGCCGGCTCGGCGCCCGGGTAGTCGCGCACGCTGAACTTGGTGCCCAGCACGCGGGTGACGGCGTCGGGGGTGTGGACGCTGAACGGCCGCGCCGGGTCGCTGGCCACCTCGAAGTAGGCCACCCCCTGCAGCCGCACGTCGCGCGCGCCGCCGCGAAAGCGGCGCGGATAGCGCAGGCGGCTGTCCACGCCCAGCAGCACGCGGGTGCCGTCGCTCAGCGTGAGCTGCACGCGCTCACCCTTGCCGGTGACGACGGTGCGCTCCGTCGCCAGGCCGACGGCGGGGCGCCAGAGCAGCGCGCCGCCCAGCAGCAGCACCAGCGCGGCGGCGATGCGAAGGAGCGGCCCGTTCCATCCGGGCGCGCGGCGGGCGCGGCGGGCAGCCAGCTCGTCCCGCGCCGGTCCGGCTTGGGCGGTGGCGCCGGCGAGACCGGTGCGTGCGGCGACCTTCTGCCAGGCCGCGGCCGGGTCGCCGCGCCGGGGGAGGGCGCCGGAGGCGTTCCACAGCGCCCGCAGCTGCTCCACCTCGGTGGCGTGGGCCGGGTCGGCCGCCATCCACCGATCCATCTCATCCCGCTCGACCGGTGAGGCCTCACCGGAAAGGAGCCGCACCAGCAGCTCCCAGCGGCGTTCATCCACGAGACCGGCTCCTGAAGGGCGTTGTGATTGCGCGATTCGCGACTCGCGACTGTGGGTAGGATGCACGAGGGTGGGGGGCACCCGTACATGGGGAGTGCGAAAGTGCGAGAGTGCGAAAGTGCGAAAGTGCGAAAGTGCGAAAGTGCGGGAGTGCGTAAGTGCGGGAGTGGTGGAGTGCGAGAGTCCGCGGCGCGTTGGCATGCGCCTGCGTCGTGGCGGATGAATCCGCGGCTGGAAAAGCGGGAAGCCCCGCAAACTGCGCGGGGCTTTGCGTCCGGAACCTTCGGTGTGATCCCCATCCGGCCTGGCGCGCCGGCATGCGACGACCCGAGCAGGTGAAGCCCCGCCGGGCAAGCGCAGCGCGCCCAGGGCGGGGCTTATCGCTGTTCCAGCCGCGGGCTTTAGCCCGTGGGCTGCAGCGCACCCGCCAGGGAGATGAAGGCCGCCGCCGCCATCACCGTGGGAAAGCCCAGCACCGCCCCGACCCCCGCCATCAACTTCACGTCCCCC
>DASQBH010000608.1:0-3298 GCA_035635315.1 Longimicrobium sp. | reverse complement strand
TGATACGCGTCGCGTGATTAGCGCGGACGTACTCTTGAAAAAAGAAATGCGCTTTCTCTTCCATTCCCATCTTATCCGCACGCGCCAGATAGTCACGTGAGTTCGGATCGGATGTCAATTCATCCATGAAGCGGCGAAAGGAGGGATCAGCACCTCGCCCGGCAAACTCATCCGATGTTACCAGTAAACCAAGATCATGAAAATATATCCCTAGGGTAATGAGTAGCCAATCGACGGGAGTCATCGCATTTTGCGTCTCCGGAGGAACTAACCAGTCCAGCATGTGCAACATGGCTTCTATGTGCGAGATATCATGCTTGGAGTAGGTAGAAAAGATGTTTTCTGATCTACCGATCATGCTCAAAAGAATAGCAACTTGGTCCCGGACACCTGGGAGGGAGAACTCACGAAATCCGGGAAGAGTTCGTGCTTCATCAGCCCTCTTCTCCGCATTTGTCGTTAGTGAGGTCATAGAAGGATCAGGTAGTTGAAGTAGGGTAAGGTAGATTCCGGAGGACGTGAAGCAGAATCGGTCTTGACCTATCGTCTGTCAAGCGCCCTTGTCGGTAGAAGAAGATAGGGAGGACGAGAGTCTTGGGAACAAGCCCCTAATTATTTGAACCTCCCGATCAAATGCGGAGGTAACGGCACAAGTCAACGTGGTTGCCTCAAGTCTGCCTATCTGACAGGCACCCGAAAACGGCCACTTGAGTAAGGGGCGCAGATGGTCAACCAGTGATGCGCCTCCGCTCCTACGCTGCCGGAGCCGCGGCGGCTCGCAGGCGCGCCCGTCCTTGTCGCGGTCGAAGCGGTGCGGATCGGCGTTCGCCACGTCGTGCCGCACGCGGAACGGCTTGCGGCCGGTGATGTCGGGACAGTTCAGGTCGGGCGGCGGGGGCGGGATGCAGTAGTCGGGATACGATGGATGACACCGCTGCTGCCCGGCCGGTGCCGCGTCCGCCGCGAGCGTTGCGGCCGCCGTCAGTGTGAGGGCGGCGAGGGCGATGGAGACGATCATACGCATGATTGCCGGAGACCTGCGGAGTGTGCGAAAGAGGAGGAGATTCCGGGGAGGAAGGGCGCGCCGAACGCGCCACTTGGGTAGCATAGTGGTCAACGCGCCGTCGGACAATGCTCTCACCGCGGCCGATGATCCGCCGGCAACGCAAAAGGCCGCTACGGTGAGCGGCCTTTCCCATCCATCGATCCGGCGGACCGGCATTCCTGCTCGCTACGGGGCCGGCGCCGCGGCTGGCAGCCGGAAGTTGAGCGCCTGCTCCGCCCAGACCTTCACAGGCCGGCCATTCAGGACCCCCGGCGCAAAGACCATCCGCGCGACCACCTGCTTTGCCACCGCGTCGAAGCGCGCGTCGGTGGTGGAAACGACCTGGATGCTGGCGGTATCCACCCGGCCGCTCTCGATGATCCTGTACTTTACCATGACCTGCGCCTCTGCCCCCGCAGCGCGCAGCTCCGGCGGATAAAGGCGCTCGATGGTCCGGCTGACGTCACGCCCGTTGCGCAGCACCGGCTCCTCGTCCAGCACGGACAGCCGGTACGTGCCCTCCTGGGAAATGGTCGCCGGTGTAGGCTGCTGCCCGTGCAGGGCCGCCGGAGCAGACGCGGCCAGAAAGGCGCACGCGCAAAGCCAGGAAAAAGATCGCATCCCCCATCATCTCATAATTCGTGAGCCGCCGTGCGCAACGCGCTCGTAAACGAATGACTGCACCGACGCGAAGGCAACCCCCGCCGTTCTCGCCAGAGGGGACAGGGGGACAGGGGCGCGCCGAAGCAACCGCGCCGCACCCGGCTGATCCCGGATGCGGCGCGGTCCGCCCGGCCGTGAGACCCGCGGCTCAGATCCCCGCCAGGTCGATCTGGAACATCCCGCGGCCGTGGGTGACGCTCACCAGCGTGCGGTTCATCCAGAACAGGTGGTCCACCGAGCAGTTGGTGGGACCTTCGTTGGTGGGCGACCAGGTGGACCCGCCGTCCTCGCTGGCGAACACCCCCACCTCCGTTCCCACGTAGATGAACAGCGGGCGGTCCGGGTGGATGGCCAGGGCGCGTACGGGGGCCTCCGGAAGCCCGCCCCCGATGCTGCGCCAGGTGGTGCCGCCGTCCGTCGTCTTCCACACGTTGTCACGGTTGTATCCGCCAAAGGTGGCGTAGACGGTCCTTCCGCCGGCGGAGGCATCGAGGACCAGGCGCGTGCAGAAGCGCTGCACGTTGAGCGACCCCGCGCCGCCCCCGCTCACCTTTCGCCACGCGGGTGAGGCTGCCGTCCCGTTGGTGGTGACGTACACGTCGCCCGTCTCGTGCGCCACCCACACCAGGTCGGAGTTGCCCTCCGCCACCGCGATCGCGCTGATGTTGCCGGCGGCCGGCGGCTTGATGGTGCGCCAGACCGGCCCGCGGCCGGTCGTGTTGGGCGCCTTTGCGTCCTCCGTGCGCCACAGGGAGCGGCCGCCCGCCAGCAGGCGCCGCGGCTGGTTGGGGTCCAGCACGAACGGGGCGATGAACAGCGCCCGCTGAAAGCGCGCGTCCTCGATCTGGTACGGCACGGGCTTCCAGTCCCACTGCTGCGTCTGCTGGTTGAAGAACTGGCCGCTGATGTACTCCGCGGTGGCCCCTCCGTTGGTGCTGCGGTGCACGTTCAGGTACACGTACTCGCCGTAGAAGCACTGGGGGTCGGTGGGGTCGGCCGCGCAGTGGCCGCCGTCCCCGCCGTACATGGTGGTCCACCCCTCCGTGCCGCCGTCGGGCGTGAACCGCAGCGTGCCGTTGTCCTGCGCCCCCCCGATGATGGTGCCCGTGGCGGGGTTCCCCGCGCCCCCGAAGAACTGCGTCACCGGGAACGAGTTCACCAGCTCCTTCCAGCCGCGGATCCGCGGGGGCCTGGTGTCGCTGCCCACGGTGGAGACGTCGGGGGTGGTAAAGACGCCACCGTCGTTGCCCACGTAGATGCGCCGGTTGCCGCCCTGGCCAAACCGGGGATCGGTCACGATGCAGTGCTGGTCGGCGTGGGCGGAGCGCTTGTCCCACCAGGTGCTGATGTCCACCAGGCGGTCGCCGCCGTCGGTGCTTCGCCACAGGTCGATGCCGCCCACCACCACCAGGCTGGTGTTGGCGGGGTCCCCCGCCCAGATCACGTTGTCGTAGAAGCCCTGCTTTCCCAGGTATTTGACCTTCTTGCCGTCGGTCCCCAGGCCGGCCCGCTGCGTGTACGTCCTGCCACCGTCCGTCGAGCGCCAGATCTGTCCGCCGTCGGCGTCGACCGACGCGTAGACCATGCTGG
>DASQBH010000607.1:0-2348 GCA_035635315.1 Longimicrobium sp. | reverse complement strand
CCCGTCCCACCGGCTTTCTCCCGATTGAATCCGCCGGCGACGTCCCCGATGAGCTTGCCGACGCCCTGCGCGAGACGGTCCTGTCCACCATCCCCCTCGCAATCCGCGCCGCGGACGCCGTTCCCCCCTCTCCCGCGCAGTTTGCGGGGGAGGGGCCGGGGGTGGGGGATTTTGTGGACGAAGTGGCCAACCCTGCCGACGCGCATCAACCTCCCCCAGCAGTTTTGGGGGAGGTGGGCGAGGTTTACGAGCCCGGAGGGGGCGCACTCCGGGCCAGCGGATTTGTAGACAAAGTGGCCGATGCCGCCGACGCATCGCCGTTCCCCGAGATCGGCCCCGACTCGCTCGCGTACCTGTCGTTCACCAGCGGCACCACGGGCAAGCCCAAGGCGGTGATGGGCCGCCACGGCTCGCTGACGCACTTCACCCCGTGGCTGGCGGCGCGCTTCGAGCTGGGCGCGACGGAACGCTTCAGCCTGCTTTCGGGGCTGGCGCACGACCCGCTGCACCGCGACGTCTTTACGCCGCTGCAACTGGGTGCCGCCGTCGTGGCGCCGGACCCGGATGAGGTGGGGACGCCCGGCTACCTGGCGCAGTGGATGCGCGACACCGGCGTCACCATCGCGCACCTTACGCCCGCCATGGGCCAGCTGCTGGTGGACGTCCCCGGCGGCCTGACCGACGAGCACGCGGTGGATTCCCTGCGCCGCGCCTTTTTCGTGGGCGACGTGCTCACGCGCACGGACGTGGGTCGGATGCACCGCCTCGCGCCCAACCTGCAGGTCATCAACTACTACGGATCGACGGAGACGCAGCGCGCCGTCGCCCACTTCGTCGTCCCGCGCGACCTGACGCAGCTGGCCAAGGAGACGATCCCCGTCGGCATCGGCCTGCCGGACGTGCAGGTGCTCATCCGCAACGCCGCGGGCGAGCGCGTGGGCGTGGGCGAGGTGGGGGAGATCTGGATGCGCAGCCCGCACGTCGCCCTCGGCTACCTGGGCGACCCCGAGCTGAGCGCGTCGCGCTTCATCGCCAACCCGTGGACGGGCGACGCCGCCGATCCCACCTACCGCACCGGCGACCTGGGCCGCTACCGCCCCGACGGCGTGGCCGAGATCGCCGGCCGTGCGGATCAGCAGGTCAAGATCCGCGGCTTCCGCATCGAGCCGGGCGAGATCGAGGCCGCCCTGCGCGCGCACGCCGCCGTCCGCGACACCGTCGTCGTCCCGCGCGGCGAGGGCGACGCCAAGCGGCTGGTGGCCTACGTCGTCGCGGACGGCGAGCCGGCGCCGGGCGAGCTGCGCGAGTGGCTGCGCGCCAGCGTTCCCGAGTACATGGTCCCCGCCGCGTGGGTGTTCCTCCCCGCGCTCCCGGTGACGCCGAACGGCAAGGTGGACCGCAAGGCCCTCCCCGAGCCGCAGACCGACGGGGTCGCGAAGGGCTTCGTCGCCCCGCGCACGCCCACGGAAGTCGCGCTCGCCGACGTCTGGGCGCCGCTGCTGAACGCGGAGCGCGTGGGCGCGGACGACGACTTCTTTGCGCTCGGCGGCCACTCGCTGCTGGCCACGAAGCTCGTCGCGCGCGTCCGCGACGCGCTGGCGGTGGAGCTGCCGCTGCGCACGCTCTTCGAGGCGCCCACGCTCGGCGCCATGGCGGCCGCCATCGACCGGCTGCTGCGCGCGGACGTCGCCGCCGCCGCGCCGCCGATCGTCCATCGACCGCACCAGGGGACCGCGCCCGCGTCGTTCGCGCAGGAACGGCTCTGGTTTGTAGACAAAATGGACGGCGGCGGCGCCGTCTACCACATCCCCAGCGCCCAGCTTCTCGCCGGCCCGGTGGATCCGGAGGCCATGCGCCGCGCGGTCGAGGAAGTCGTACGCCGCCACGAGACGCTGCGCACCGCGCTGCCGGAGGTAGACGGTGTGCCGGTGCAGCGCATCTCGCCGCCCGGTCGGGTGGAGGTGCCGTTCATCGACCTATCCGCGCTGTCGGAAGAGGAGCGGGATGCGGAGGCCGGGCGGCTGGCGGAAGCGAACGCCAACGAGCCGTTCGACCTGGAGGCCGGCCCGCTCTTCCGCGCCTCGCTGGTCAGGCTGGCGGATGACGAGCACCTGCTGCTGGTCAACCTGCACCACGCCATCGGCGACGGCTGGTCCATGCGCGTGCTGCTGGGCGAGATCGCCGCGCTGCACGCCGCCTGTCGCCGCGGGGAAGATTCGCCGCTGCCGCCGCTGCCGGTGCAGTACGCGGACTACGCCGCGTGGCAGCGCGAGTGGCTCTCCGGTCCCGTGCTGGACGCGCAGCTGGCGTACTGGCGCGGCGCGCTGGCCGGCGCGCCCCCCGTCCTC
>DASQBH010000606.1:0-2229 GCA_035635315.1 Longimicrobium sp. | reverse complement strand
GGAGCTGGAGATCACCAACCAGCAGCTGCAGGAGAACGCCGTCGAGCTGGAGATCGCCAACGACGAGCTGCAGCGCACCGCCGCCCAGCTCCAGGAGCGCACCGCCGAGGCCGAAGCCGAGCGGGCGCGGACCACGTCCATCCTGGAGACGATGTCCGACGCGCACTTCACCATGGACGGCGCGTTCCGCATCCTCACCATGAACCGGGCGATGGAGCTCTCGCTGAACGCCCCGCGCGAGGCGTTCCTGGGCCGCATCCACTGGGAGGTGTTTCCCGGGATGGGCCCCGAGGGCGAGGCCAGCTACCGGCGCGTGGTCGCCGAAGGGGTGGAACTGCACTGGACGCAGCACTACAGGGACGACGTCTACGACCGCGACGTGGAGATCGACGCCTACCCCACGCGGGAGGGCGGCATCGCCGTCTTCTGGCGCGAGGTCAGCGAGCGGGTGCGGCGCGAGGCGGCGCTGCGCGAAAGCGAGGCCCGGCTGCGCGCCATCTACGACGGCACCCACGAGTACATCGGCCTCATCTCCCCCGACGGCACGGTGCTGGACTGCAACCGCGCCTCGCTGGAGTTCACCGGCAACACGCGGGAGGAGGTCGTGGGGCGGCCGTTCTGGGAAACGCCGTGGTTCGCGTACACCCCCGGCGCGCCGGAAGTGGTGCGCGAGTCCGTGGCAAAGGCGGCCGCGGGGCACTTCGTCCGCCACGAGGCCACCCTCAACCGCCCCTCGGGCGAGCCCATCACCTTCGACTTTTCCCTGCACCCCATCCGCGACGAGGCGGGTGAGGTGATGCTGATCGTTCCCGAGGGGCGCGACATCACCCAGCGCCGCCGGCTGCTGAACCAGCTGCAGGTGGAGCGGGCGCGGCTGGAGCAGGTGTTTCGCCGCGCCCCCAGCTTCATCGTCGCCTTTCGCGGGCCGGAGCAGGTGTACGAGTTCGTCAACGAGGCCTACTACCAGCTGGTGGGGCACCGCGAGATCCTGGGCAAGCCGCTGTTCGAGGCGCTTCCGGAGATCCGCGACCAGGGCTTCTACGAGCTGCTGGAGGCCGTCCGGCAGACGGGTGAGCCGTGGGTGGGGCACGAGACGCCGGTGCAGCTGCAGCGCACTCCCGGCGCGCCGCTGGAGACGCGGTACCTGGACATGGTGTTCCAGGCCCTCACCGAGGCCGATGGCAGCCGCACCGGCGTGGTGGCGCACGGCAGCGACGTGACCGCGCAGGTGCTGGCGCGGCGCGAGGTGGAGCGGCTGCTGGCCGAGAGCGAGCTGGCGCGGGCGGAGGCGGAGGCCGCGCGCGGCGAGGCCGAGGCGGCCAACCGCGCCAAGAGCGAGTTCCTGGCGGTGATGAGCCACGAGCTGCGCACCCCGCTCAACGCCATCGGCGGGTACGCGGAGCTGGTGGAGATGGGGATCCGCGGCCCCGTGACCCCGCAGCAGCGCGAAGACCTGCGGCGCATCCAGACCAGCCAGCGGCACCTGCTGGGGCTGATCAACGAGGTGCTGAACTACGCCAAGATCGAGACAGGCTCCGTGCACTACGACGTCGCCGACGTCCCCGTGCGCGAGGCCCTCGCCGCCGCCGAGTCGCTGGTCGCGCCCCAGGCCCGCGCCAAGGGCCTCGCGCTGGAGGTGGCGGACGGCGCGCCCTCCCTCACCGCCCGCGCGGACGGGGAAAAGCTGCGGCAGATCCTGGTGAACCTGCTCTCCAACGCCGTCAAGTTCACCGACGCGGGCGGGCGGATCGAGGTCTCGTGCCTGCGCCAGGATGCCGTCGTGCGCGTCCACGTGCGCGACACGGGGATCGGCATTCCGGCGGAAAAGCTGGACGCCATCTTCGACCCGTTCGTCCAGGTGCGCGCCGACCTCACGCGCCCGCACGAGGGAACGGGGCTGGGCTTGGCCATCAGCCGCGACCTGGCGCGCGGCATGGCCGGCGATCTCACCGCCACCAGCACCCCCGGTGAAGGCAGCACCTTCACCCTCACCCTCCCCGCCGCGTGAGCACGGCCGGATCATGCCGAGGGCGCGGGAGGGAACGCGTAAGCAGCTCCACCGCACACGGGGTGCGTGTCATCCTGAGGCCCGCCCACACCGCGCCTGCCCCTCGCCCGAGTGGTCGCAGGGCCGAAGGACCTAGCGTCGGACTGCTCGGACCCGGACGCGGCAGCCCGCGAGGAAGCCGCGGCCACCTGCGAGCCCGACAGAGCTGGCGCCGTTCGGGA
>DASQBH010000605.1:0-3923 GCA_035635315.1 Longimicrobium sp. | reverse complement strand
CTTTACCCTCCACACGCTGGAGTCCGGGCTGGTGCGGCTGGACGGCGGCGCCATGTTCGGCGTGGTTCCCAAGCCGCTGTGGGAAAAGCGCATCCCCGCCGACGAGCGCAACCGCATTCCCCTGGGGATGCGCTGCCTGCTCGTCGAGACGCCCGACGAGCTGGTGCTGATCGAGACGGGGCTGGGGAACAAGGAGAACGAGAAGTTCATGGACATCTACGGCGTGGACAACGCGCCGTCGGATGCCGCGTACCCCGACCGCCTGCAGCAGCTGATCGCCCAGGCGGGGTTCCGGCCGGAGGACGTGGGCGTCGTCATCGACACGCACCTGCACTTTGACCACGCGGGCGGCAACACCTTCCGCGACGCCGAGGGGCAGGTGCGCCTCTCCTTCCCCAACGCGCGCTACCACGTGCAGGGCGGCGAGTGGGAGTGGGCGCACAGGTCGAATGAGCGGACGTCGGCCAGCTACCTGCCGGACAACTACGACCCGGTGATGGAAGCAGGGCGGCTGCAGCTGATCGACGGCGACGTGGAGATCGTCCCCGGCATCCAGGTGATGCGGACGCCCGGCCATTGCCCGCACCACCAGTCGGTGGTGCTGCGCTCCGGGGGCGAGACGGCGTGCTTTCTGGCGGACGTGATGCCCACCTTTGCGCACCTGCCGCTCCCCTGGATCATGGGCTACGACGTGGAGCCGCTGGTGACGCTGGAGAGCAAGCGCGCGCTGCTGCGGCGCGCCACGGACGAGCGCTGGCTGCTCGTCAGCACGCACGATCCTTTCCGGGCGTGGGGGTATGCGGTGGCGGACGGCAAGGGCGTGCGGCTGGAGGAGTGACGGGTACGAAGGTACGAGGTACGAAGGTACGGGGAGGGGAAGTACGAGAGTACGGAGTACGAAAGTACGTTGGATCGAAACGTCGGCCATCTTCAATCCATCCGAGGGAGCACATGATCGATATCGCCCGAGATCCGAAGACCACGCCCGTGATCGTGAGCGCGGTGCGCACGCCCATCGGCAAGTTCCTGGGCGCGCTCAGCACGCTCTCCGCGCCGGAGCTGGGCGCCATCGCCATCCGCGAGGCGGTGCGGCGCGCCGGCATCAACGTGGACGACGTGGCCGAGGTCATCATGGGGAACGTGGTGCAGGGCGGCGTGGGGCAGGCCCCCGCGCGCCAGGCCGTCATCAAGAGCGGCCTTCCCAGCACCGTCAGCGCGCTCACCATCAACAAGGTGTGCGGCAGCGGCCTCAAGGCGGTGATGCTGGCCGCCCAGTCCATCCGCGCCGGCGACAGCCAGGTGGTGATCGCAGGCGGGCAGGAGTCCATGAGCAACGCGCCGTTCTACGTCTACGGCTACCGCAACGGCGTCAAGTTCGGCGACCAGACCATGGTGGACGGGCTCATCCGCGACGGGCTGTGGTGCTCGTTCTGCGAGGTGCACATGGGCGGGCACGCGGAGTACACGGCCAAGAAGGCCGGCATCACCCGCGAGCAGGCCGACCAGTTCAGCGTGCAGTCGCACCAGAAGGCGGTCGCGGCGGCGGCGGCCGGCAAGTTCAAGGAGGAGATCGTTCCCGTGGAGATCGCCGGCCGCAAGGGGACCACCGTGGTGGATGCGGACGAGGGCCCGCGCGCGGATTCGTCCATGGACTCGCTGGGCAAGCTGAAGCCCGCCTTCAAGGAGCACGCGCCGCAGGACGTTACCGACCCCGTGGTCACCGCCGGCAACGCCTCGTCGATGAACGACGGCGCCTCGGCCGTGATCGTGGTGAGCGAGGAGTACGCGCGCGCCAACGGGCTGGAGATCCTGGCCCGCATCGCCGCCTACTCGACGGGCGCGGTGGAGCCGCAGGAGCTGTTCTTCGCCCCGATCGAGGCGGTGAAGAAGCTGATGAAGAAGCAGGGAAGCCAGATCAGCGACTACGACCTGATCGAGGCCAACGAGGCGTTCGCCGTGCAGGCGCTGGCCGACGGCGCGGGGCTGGGCTGGGACTGGGACCGCGTGAACGTGAACGGCGGCGCCGTGGCGCTGGGCCACCCGATCGGCGCGTCGGGCGCGCGGGTGCTGACCACGCTGCTGCACGCCATGAAGGACCGCGACGCCGCGACGGGGCTGGCCACGCTCTGCCTGGGCGGTGGCGACGCCGTGGCGCTGTCGGTGGAGCGGGTGTAGCCACGCGGCGCGATGTGCCGCGCCGCACTTCGCGGCGCGGACCTCCTGATGCACCGGGAGTCCTGATGAACGGATCCAGCACGGCTTTCCTGCGGGTGGGCGCCCTCGCCGCCGGCTTGGCGCTTCTCGCCGGCTGCAACGGTGACGAAGGCGTTTCGGTCGATCCCTGCCAGGTGCACAAGCTGACCGTGATCCCGCAGGATACGACGGTCGCTCTGGGGTCCGCCTTTTCGCTCCTGGTGCAGCCGGTGTCGGACTGCTCGGTGCCCGTCGTCTTTTCCCCCACCTCGGACGTGGTGGAGTTTGATGCCTCGATCTCCCTGGTGACGACGAAGAAGGTGGGGCGGGGCGAGGTGGTGGTCCGGGCCGGGAACGTGACCGACACCGCCGTGGTGAACGTCGTCGCTCGCTGACCGCTGGCGAAGGCCTCGAACCGGGGCCGACTTCGACCATTCCAGCGGCGGATCGCTGATTCGCTGCTGGAGGCGGGCTCCGCGCCATGAGTCCGTGAATCAACCAACGCACGTACGGAACGCATGACTACGCTTCGCAAGCCGCTCCCCGGGTCCCGCGCGGCCGCCCTCGCGCCCTCGCGCACCCTGCGGCGCGTGCTCGCCGTGGCCGCCTTTGCCGCGGCGACGGCGTTCGGCGCCAAGGTGGCGGTGATGATCCCCGGCACGCCGGTCCCGTTCACCTTTCAGCCGCTCTTCGTCCTCCTTGCCGGCGCGCTCCTGGGCGCGCGGCTGGGCGCGGCCAGCCAGGCGCTGTACCTGGCCGCCGGCATCGCGGGGCTGCCGGTGTTCGCGGCGGGCGGCGGCGCGGCGTACCTGCTGGGCCCGACGGGCGGCTACCTGATGGCGTATCCGCTGGCCGCGTTCCTGGCCGGCGCCTTTGCCCACCGCGGGCTGGCCCGCGCGCTGGGCGGGCTGCTGCTGGGGCTGGCGGCGATCTACGCGGGTGGCCTGGCCTGGCTGGCCATCGTGGGCGACGTGAGCGCGGCGGTGGCGCTGGGGCTGCGGCCGTTCATCGCCATGGACCTGGTGAAGGTGGCGATCGCCCTCGCCGTGGTGTGGCGCATCGGCCGCCGGTCGCGCGCGTACTTCGCCTGACGCGATGATGGAGGACGCCGCCCCGCGCTCCGGCATCCACCGGATCCTCCAGGGTCCGTACGGGCTGCGGGCGGGGTGGCGCATCCTGGGCTTCGTCCTGCTGATGCTGGGGGCGTCGACCATCCTGGTGACCCTTGCCGTCGCCCTGGGGGCGCCCCGGGGGAGCAGCAACGTCAGCTTTGCGGTCATGCTGTCGGGTGCTTTGCTGGCGGGATGGGGGATGCTGGTCTTCGTGGATCGGCGGCCCGCGGGGGCGCTGGGGTTCGCGCTGGAGCCCGCCGCGCCGCGCGATTCGGCGGCCGGGCTGGCCGTGGGCGCGGCCATGCTGGGGGGCGCGGTGGCCGTGCTTGCGGTGGCGAGTATGGCGCGATGGGTTGCCGACGAGGGCACCGTGCCCGAATATGTCGCCGCTCTCGCGTCCTCGTTCGCGTTCCTGGCGGTCGCCGCGGCGGCCGAAGAGGCGCTGTTCCGCGGCTACGCCTTTCAGGCGCTGGTCCAGGGGATCGGCGTCTGGCCGGCCGTTCTGGGGTCGTCCACCCTGTTCGCGCTGCTGCACGCGAACAACCCCAACGTCACGCCGGTGGCGCTGGCCAACATCTTTCTGGCCGGGGTGATGCTGGCCGTGGCGTACCTCAAGAC